>WLKQ01000026.1 GCA_009701185.1 Actinomycetota bacterium
CCACTGCGCGCCATTCGTCACTTAGAAAAGGGTCGCGTTGTAATTTTCGGAGCAGGCGCTGGAATGCCTTACTTCACCACCGATACTGTCTCAGCTCAGCGCGCATTAGAAATTGGTGCAGAGGCTCTGCTGCTTGCTAAGAGTGGCGTCGATGGCGTTTATAGCGCAGATCCAAAGAAGGATCCGACGGCAACTAAGTACGACAGCATCACTTATAGCGAAGTCTTATCAAAGTCATTAGCTGTAGCCGATGCAGCAGCTTTTGCGCTCTGCCGTGAGAATCAACTGCCGATCGTGATCTTTGATTTAATGAAAAATGGAAATATTGGTCGCGCAGTGCGCGGTGAGATGATTGGAACCTTGGTCGCTTAAGCGATTGAGGCCGCCGGAAAAGGGAGCAACGATGTCAGATGTAGCCAGTGTCCTCAAGGATGCAGATACCAAGATGGGTAAGGCTGTTGAGGTTGCAAAAGATGATTTCGCTTCAATACGTACCGGTCGTGCTCACCCATCGCTATTTAATAAGATCATGGTTGATTACTACGGTACATATACAGCGCTTTCACAGTTAGCATCGATTCAAGTTCCTGAAGCACGCATGGCAACTATCGCGCCATTTGATAAAGGTGCAATGGCTAATATTGAAAAAGCTATTCGAGATTCAGATCTAGGCGTAAATCCTTCCAGTGATGGCTCACTTATCCGAATTAATTTTCCTCAACTCACAGAAGAGCGACGCAAGGAATACATCAAGGTCGTAAAGGGTAAGGCTGAAGATTCAAAAATTTCCATGCGCAATATCCGCCGTGCAGCTAAAGAAGCTATCGAAAAAATGGAAAAAGATGGCGATGTCGGAAAAGACGATGTTGCTCGTGGTGAAAAAGAGCTTGAGAAAATTACTGCAGACCATGTCGCACAGGTCGATGAAATGTTTAAGCATAAGGAGACCGAACTCCTAGAAATCTAAGGAGTTTTACGTAAATGTCTGATATTCATTCGATTAATGATGCGATCAATAAACGTGCAGGAAGAAAACTCCTTCCTTCTATCGCCGTATCGCTTTCATTAATCGCTTTGATCTGGTTCGCACTTGCCTATCATCGTGAGATATTCGCTTGCGTGGTCGCCACCGCGGTTTTGCTCGGCATTCGAGAAATTGTGCGAGCTTTTAAAGTTCGTGGAATCTATCTTTCCATAAACGCACTTATTCTCGCTTCATTAGCGCTTTCATATGCAACTTGGAACGGGGGAGTCGCAGGTCTTGCAGTTGCAACTGCAATTGCGCTTCCGGTTCTGCTCATTCAATTACTTACCAGAGGCCCAGGAGGCTTTGTTGCAAGTGCTACCGCCACGGTTTTCTCGGTGCTTTATTTACCCTTCCTAGGTGGCTTTCTCATTCTTCTAGCTCGAACCAGTACCGGGTTAGAGCGCGTTATGACATTTGTAGTCTTAGTTGGTTGCAACGATACTTTTGGTTACGTTGTCGGAGTTTTATTTGGCAAACATCCACTCGTCCCAATGATCAGTCCAAAAAAGAGCTGGGAAGGCCTTGTTGGTTCTTTGGTATTTACGGTCACGGGCGGAATTTTGGCCTTCACCTACATCATGAAAATGCATTGGTGGATTGGCGCAGTTGTTGGCCTAATGATTGTCTTTACGGCAACATGTGGCGACTTAATCGAGAGCGCAATGAAGCGCGATTTAGCCCTTAAAGATATGGGATCTCTGCTGCCTGGCCATGGTGGAATGTTAGATCGTCTCGATTCAGTTTTAATCTCAGCACCGGCGTTGTGGTTAGCCCTTGAGCTCGTGAAAGCGTGGTTATGAGTATCCCTGAAGTTAATTTAGTTTTTGATGAACCAGTTCAACGTAAAAAAGTTCCTAAGCACTTAGCAGATTATTCACCGCAAGAGCGCCGTGAAGTTGCCAAGACTTTGGGTCTGCCAGCATTTAGAGCGACTCAAGTTGCAACGCATTACTTTTCACATTTAGCAGATGACCCACAAACATGGACTGATATTCCCGCAGAGATGCGTCAAAGTATCGCCGACCAATTAACACCAAAGCTTATTGAGCTGGTTCGCTCTGTTACATGTGATGACGGCATGACTCGTAAAGATTTATGGAAGTTACATGATGGAACTTTGGTTGAGAGCGTATTAATGCGCTACACCGATCGGGTAACAGTCTGTATTTCTTCGCAAGCCGGGTGCGGAATGGGTTGCCCATTCTGTGCAACTGGACAAGCTGGACTAACTCGTAATTTGAGTGCCGGTGAAATCACAGAACAGATTGTGGCTGCAGCCCGTGCATGCGCCAACGGCGAACTTCCAGGTGGACCAACTCGATTATCAAATATTGTATTTATGGGAATGGGTGAGCCTTTAGCTAATTACAACGCGGTCGTGCGAACCCTTCACAATATTATTGATCCTGCACCCGATGGTCTTGGAATTAGTGCTCGCTCGGTTACGGTTTCAACCGTTGGCCTGGTCAATGGAATTGAGAAATTAACTGAAGAAGGTCTTTCCGTTACTTTGGCAGTTTCTCTGCACACACCTGATGATGAACTGCGCGACACATTGGTCCCCATTAACTCACGGTGGAAGATTAAAGAAGTGCTGGCGGCCGCCGATGCATATGAGAAGAAGACGGGTCGGCGTTACTCCATTGAATACGCCCTTATCCGCGATATTAATGATCAATCATGGCGCTCAGATTTATTGGGTCGTCTGCTAAAAAATCGCAACGCCCACGTCAATTTAATCCCGCTCAACCCCACTCCTGGCTCAAAATGGACGGCTTCTAGGCGCGAAGATGAGGCGGAGTTTGTTCGAATCCTGGAAGGGTATGGCGTGCCCGTAACTGTTCGAGATACCCGTGGCCGCGAAATCGATGGAGCGTGTGGCCAATTAGCGGCGGCGGAAAAAACCAGAACCGACTAGTTAGCTTTTCCCGCACTTGGTAGGCTCACGGCTATGGAAAAGTTAACGAACTTTATTAATGGTCACTCTGTCGACAGCACGTCCGGAGAGACAACAACACTTATAAATCCATCAACGGGTGAGGCCTTTGCAACTGCTCCACATTCTAATGCTGCCGATGTTGATGCCGCTTTTAGCGCAGCAAGTAATGCATTTCCGGGTTGGAGAGATTCAACACCATCACAACGCCAACGCGCGCTATTAAAAATTGCCGATGCCATTGAAGAGCGTCAAGCAGAGGTCATTGAGATTGAATGCCGCAATACCGGAAAGCCAAAATCTTTAACAACATCGGAAGAAGTTCCACCGATGGTTGATCAAATTCGTTTCTTCGCAGGTGCTGCACGAAACTTAGAGGGAAAGTCTGCCGGTGAATATATGCCAGGGATGACATCGATGATTCGCCGCGAACCAGTGGGAGTTATTGGACAAGTAACACCATGGAACTATCCAATGATGATGGCCGTTTGGAAATGGGCGCCGGCAATCGCAGCTGGTAACACAGTTGTGTTAAAGCCAAGTGATACAACTCCAGCATCAACTGTATGGATGGCACAACTCATGTCGGAGTTTTTGCCAGCCGGCGTTTTCAATGTTGTCTGTGGAGAGCGCGAGACAGGTCGTGCAGTTGTAGAGCACAAACGTCCAGACATGGTCTCGATTACAGGATCTGTCGGCGCAGGAATTCAAGTAGCGCAATCAGCTGCAACTCAGCTCAAGCGAGTGCACTTAGAGCTTGGTGGAAAAGCCCCGGTTGTCGTATTCGCCGATGCTGATTTACCTGCTGCCGCTGAAGCAATTGCTATCGCCGGATATTTCAATGCGGGTCAAGACTGCACGGCCGCTACACGCGTCATTGTTGAAGCTGCGGCTTACGAGGAATTCGTGGCGCTTTTAACCGAGCAGGCCAAGGCGGTGGCCATTGGTGCACCCGATGAGGATGTCTTCTTAGGTCCAGTAAATAACGCCAACCAACTGGCTCGAGTCAGTGGCTTCCTAGATCGCGTCCCGGCACATGCAACTGTGATGACGGGCGGCAGTGCACTCGATCGCCCAGGCTTCTTTTTCCCAGCAACAGTCGTAGCCGGGCTCAACCAAGATGACGAGATGATTCAGCATGAGATTTTTGGGCCAGTTATAACTGTCCAGAAATTTAGTGATGAGGCAGATGCCGTCTCTAAGGCCAACGGCGTCGATTACGGTTTGGCCTCAAGTGTCTGGACCAAGGACCATGGTCGAGCAATGCGAATGGCCAAGGCCTTTGACTTTGGTTGTGTCTGGATCAATACCCATATTCCAGTTGTAGCCGAAATGCCTCACGGGGGATTCAAGCGCTCTGGGTATGGCAAGGATTTATCGGCCTATGGTTTTGAAGATTACACACGAATTAAGCACGTAATGACTAATCTCGGGGCATAGTATGTGCGCCAGTAGCAATCACAACTAAGGAGCAACCCACAATGGCAACAGAGCATCCACTCTCACCAGAAGCGCGTTCAATTCTTGGCGCTCGCATATCTCGCCGCGGAGTTTTAGCTGGCGCAGGAGGATTGGGTGCAGCGGGCTTACTTGCTGCATGTGGTGGCGGTGGTAGCAAGAGTGCGGAGAACTCAGTTCGTTGGGGAAACTGGCCTTTGTACCTAGATTTTGATGAGGCAACAAAGAAATACCCAACTCTTGAAAAGTTTTCTACCGAGACTGGCATTGATGCCCAGTATTTCGAGGACTACAACGACAACGATGAGTTTTTTGGAAAAGTTCAAGCGCAGTTAAAACTTGGCGAAGATATTGGTTATGACGTTGTGACACCAACTGACTGGATGGCTGCACGTTGGATCCGTTTGGGCTACACGCAAAAATTTGATCTAGCAAATATTCCAAACGCTGGAAATATTCTAGATTCATTAAAGTCACCTTCATATGATCCCAACCGTGAGTCATCACTAACCTGGCAGGGAATTATGTCGGGCTTTGGTTGGAACGTTGAAAAGAATCCAAAGGGAATCCATACGCTGGATGAGCTTTTTGCACCACAGAACAAAGGAAAGATTGTTGTTCTCTCTGAAATGCGTGACACGATCGGTGTTATTTTGATGGCACAAGGCGTAGATATTACAAAAGTTACTGAAGCGCAGTTCATGAACGCAGTTGATTTTATGGCTAAAAAGATTTCTGATGGATGGATTCGTGGAGTCAAGGGCAATGAATATGCTGAGGATTTAACTTCGGGGGATGCAACTGCAGTAATTGGTTGGTCCGGTGACATGTTCATTCTTGCAAGTGAGAATGAAGGTAAATTCGACTTTGCTATCCCTGAATCAGGCGGAACTATCTCTGGCGACAATTTAATGATCCCATCAACAGCCTCTGCTGCTGGAAAGGCTAATGGCGAGAAGTTGATTAATTATTACTATGACCCAGCAGTAGCTGCTGAAGTTGCTGCTTATGTGAACTATGTATGTCCAGTACAGGGCGCACAGGCCGAGATGGAAAAGATTGCACCAGAGCTTGCAACAAGTGAGTACATCTTTCCAACAGAAAAGACCTCATCTCGTCTGCAGGTCTTCCGTTCATTGACTCCTGATGAAGAGACATCATGGTCAGAGGCTTTCCAAAAGGCTCAAGGCAACTAGTGTCGATTGATCCAATCAACGCGCGTGGTGATTTACGTTTAACGCGAATCACTAAGTCATATGGAGATTTTAAAGCTGTTGATGATTTAACTCTGACAATTCCCAAGGGCTCTTTCTTTGCACTTCTTGGGCCATCTGGTTGCGGTAAAACCACAACGCTTCGCATGGTGGCAGGGCTGGAAGAACCGACAGTTGGAAGTATTCATTTGGGTGAGACTGATATTACGACGACACGTCCATATCAACGGCCGATCAATACGGTTTTTCAAAACTATGCGCTATTTCCGCATCTAACAATCTTTGAAAATATTGCATTTGGCCTACGTCGACGTGGAATGAAAGATGTCAAGGAGCAAGTAGATAAAGTTTTAAGTCTGGTCGAGCTACCTCATTTGGCACAAAGAAAACCAACGCAACTTTCAGGTGGTCAACAGCAGCGCATCGCACTTGCACGCGCAATTGTTAATCGCCCAGCTCTTTTGTTGCTTGATGAACCCTTAGGTGCACTCGATTTAAAGCTACGCCGCCAGATGCAGATTGAACTCAAGTGGATTCAGCGCGAGGTAGGCCTTACTTTCGTTCACGTTACTCATGATCAAGAAGAAGCCATGACTATGGCTGACACGATTGCGGTGATGAATGAGGGCAAAATCGAACAGATGGGTTCACCTGCTGATTTATATGATGATCCAGAGACTGCATTTGTAGCTAACTTCTTAGGTCAGTCCAACTTAATTAAAGGCAAGATTGATGGCAATGATGGCGATAATTTAGTTATCGATCTATTCGGGCAGAAAATCTCTATGCCAAAGAAGCGCAGCCATGCTGTTGATTCTTCTCTTTATGCTGGCATACGTCCTGAAAAATTTAGAATTTCACGTACGGGCACTGCGGTTCGTGGAAATACACTTACTGGTGGACGCATTGAAGATGTTTCGTACATTGGCGTAAGTACGCAATACGTTGTTGCGATGCCATGGGGACAAGAGCTCATGGTCTTTGAGCAAAATGATGATGGAGTTCCACCGTTTGATAAGGGCGAAGAAGTAATTATTTCGTGGGAACCTAACTTCACATTTGGACTTCGAGGCGATGAAGATATTGAGGCCGGTACTGAAGTAAATCCAGAGGAGATCGGCGAGTAATGAACATGACCTTGCCAAAGGTTCGTGTCCCTTACCTGCTTCTCTTGCCGGGTTTTGCTTTTCTCTTTACTTTTTTCATTCTGCCAATTGCAAATCTTGCCCAGACATCCACTCAGACACCGATTTCTGGGGGAGACACTGGTCAATATGAACAGAGCTTTGCTTTTAGCAACTATGTCAACGCATTTTTAGATAACCGGGAGCAATTTGCACGCTCCTTTGTTTATGCCACGCTTGCAACAATCTTTGCGCTGGCAATTGCCTACCCGCTTGCCTATGCGATTGCATTTAAAGCTGGAAAGTTTAAGAATATTTTATTGGTCCTGGTAGTTGCACCTTTCTTTACATCTTTCTTGCTTCGCACCATTGCATGGAAGCAGATTTTGGGGGAAGAGGGTTTTGTTGTTCCCACGCTTAGATCCCTGCATTTAATGGGGCAGCAGACCACGATTACATCCACTGCAGTAGCAGTGGTTGCGGGCATGACATATAACTTCTTACCATTTATGACTCTGCCGCTTTATGCATCCTTAGAGCGAATAGATCCTCGTACGATTGAAGCTGCAGGGGATTTGTACGCCAATGGTTTAACAACATTCCGACGTGTAACAGTGCCTCTGTCGCTGCCCGGCGTTGTGGCAGGAACTTTGTTGACATTTATTCCGGCAGCCGGTGATTACGTAAATGCTGCCATTTTAGGTAGCCCGAATACGAAAATGATTGGTAACGTTATTGAGTCCCGCTACTTCAAGATTGTGGACTATCCAACTGCTGCGGCCCTCTCCTTTACTTTGATGGCTGCGATTCTGATTCTTGTAACCCTTTATATTCGCAAAGCAGGAACGGAGGAGTTGGTATGAGTACAAAGATTAAAGATGCATCGATTCCAACAATTCCGTTTAAAGCCCGGCTTTCACGGTGGTTTGGACGCAACCTTCTACGCATTTACATGATTTTTGGCTTCACTTATCTCTTTATTCCAGTTGCTTATACTTTTGTTTTTTCCTTTAACGACTCAGGTAAGAGCAATTTAATTTGGAAGGGCTTTACTTTAAGCAATTGGCAGAATCCTTGTGGCGCACCTCAAATCTGTAATGCTTTAGGTAATTCGATAAAGATTGGCCTGCTTGCAACTATATTTTCAACGATTCTGGGAACGATGATTGCTTTTGCAATCGGCCGATATCAGTTCAAAGGCCGTTCAAGCTCAAACCTGCTTATCTTCTTACCGATGGCAACTCCTGAAATTGTCTTGGGTGCATCACTACTCTCACTCTTTCTGGTCTTTAAAATTAATCCTGGTTTTTGGCCAACTGTTATTGCGCATGTAATGTTTTGCATCTCTTTTGTTGTGGTCACAGTTAAGGCACGTATTGCAAGCCTTGATCCGCGACTCGAGCAGGCCGCCATGGATCTCTATGCCAATGAGCTTGAAACGTTTCGCCGGGTAACTCTGCCTTTGGTGGCACCTGGTATCGCTGGCGCAGCACTTCTGGCGTTCTCGCTCTCATTCGATGACTTCATTATTACGAACTTCAACTCAGGCACTCTCATCACTTTCCCTAAGTTTGTCTATGTAGCCGCCGCCCGTGGAATTCCAGCCCAAGCCAATGTCATCGGCTCATCGATGTTTTTCTTAGCTTTAGCAATTGTTATAGCGGGGCAACTCGTCAACCGTAAAAAAGCGCGGTAAAGTTCTCTCCATAACCATAGCGAACCACAGGTTTGTATAAGAAGACCTGCGTTATGGGGTTAGGTTCCGGAGGACCCGGGCCAACTCTGAGATGTGATTGAAGGGGTGATTCCGGTCAAGGCCGGATAGCGCGATGGCAACCATCGACCCATCTATTCTCAAACATTTATCCCATATGCAGCCAGCTTTATATTGGCTCGATGAGGATCCACTTGAACCTCTGCCACATCCAACGTTGATTGGTGATGTCACGACTGACTTATGCATAGTCGGAGCGGGCTACACCGGTTTATGGACTGCGCTCTTGGCCAAGGAACAAAATCCAGAACGCGAAGTTATTCTCGTTGAGCAACGTGAAACTGGAGCAGGTGCCTCTGGACGCAATGGTGGCTTTTGTAGCTACTCGCTAACACATGGATTTATGAATGGATACAGCCGCTTTAAAGATGAGATGGCAGTCATTGAACGAATGGGTCGCGAAAATCTCGATGGCATAGAGGCGACAATTAAAAAGTATGGCATTGAATGTGACTTTGAATGGAATGGCGAACTGCGCGTTGCTATTGAAGAGTGGCAAATGGCTGGAATGGTTGAAGAGGCGCAACTTCGTAACTCATTTGGTGACAATGTTGAACTTTTAACGCAAGATGAAATTCAAGCCCGCATTAAATCACCGATTTATAAAGGTGCATTGTGGGATCCAGACGGAACCGCGCTCGTTGATCCAGCACGATTAGTGTGGGGGTTAGAGCGGGCATGTATTTCTTTGGGTGTAAAAATATTTGAAAATACTCATGTTGAATGGTTAGAGCGAACAAGCGGCGGAATGATTGTTCACACTCCATATGGAAGTGTGTACGCACAAAAAGTTGCTTTAGCTACCAATGTATTTAAATCTCTTGTTCGAAAAGCGCATAAATATGTTGTGCCTGTTTATGATTTTCAATTAGTTACCGAGCCATTAACTCCAGCCCAACTAGAGTCAATTGGTTGGAGTGAACGTGAAGGCTTATCAGATGCAGGAAATCAATTTCATTATTATCGAATGACTAAAGATAATGAGATTTTATGGGGCGGTTATGATGCAATCTATAATTTCCGCGGCAAAGTTCGACAAGAGTATGAATCAGATGCCGAAACGTATGCACATTTGGCACAAGCCTTCTTAGAAACCTTCCCCCAGTTAAAGGGAATTAAATTCACTCATGGGTGGGGTGGCGCAATTGATACATGCTCGCGCTTCTCACCATTTTGGGGACAGGCATATCGTGGACGAGTTGCCTATGTCATGGGATATACGGGCTTAGGCGTCGGCTCTACACGTTTTGGCGCTCAGGTAATGCTCGACTTGCTGGATAAAGTCGATAACGAGCGCACCCGCTTAAAGATGGTGCGTACGAAGCCATTTCCATTCCCACCTGAGCCATTCAGATTTATCTTCATTCGTCTGACGCAGTGGTCGATCAATAGGGCAGATGAGCATCAGGGTAAGCGCAATCTCTGGCTGCGACTTTTGGATTCTTTGGGCTTGGGTTTCGATTCTTAATGTTTTACGCCTATCCTTAAACAATGACCAACCACGGCAACATGTACGGCCCAGATTTCACTTTCCTTGGAATCGCGCGCTGTGATTTAGATATTGCATCAACATTTGCCGATGCCGATGTTGTCATTGTTGGCGCGCCCATTGATAGTGGTACATCACACCGGTCAGGTGCAAAGTTTGGGCCTCAAGCAATTCGCGGGGGAGATTATTTGCCACACGATGGAGAGCGTCCTCATTTAGCTCTACGCATCGATGCATTGAAGGAAATGAAAGTTGTTGATGCCGGGGATTTAATGATGCCAGGGGGAGACCTTGTCGCATCTCTTGAAACCTTAGCGATTGCTACAGAAAAGATTTCACGGGCAGGTGCAATTCCAGTTATTTTAGGTGGAGATCATTCAATTGCATCGGCCGATGTTGCCGGAATAGCGCGTCACCGTGGTCTAGGTAAAATCTCAATGATTCACTTTGATGCACATGCCGATACAGGAGAAGATCAATTTGGGGCATTAGTCGGACACGGCACACCTATGCGACGTTTGATTGATACTGGAACTGTGCGCGGAGATCGATTCTTGCAACTTGGTTTACGCGGTTACTGGCCAGATTCAAAAACTCTCGATTGGATGCGCGATCAAGGCATGCGTTCCTATGAGATGACAGAGATTCATAACCGCGGGCTGAATACTGTCTTAGATGAATCCTTTGCGATTCTGACCGATGGATGTGATGGTGTTTTCTTATCAGTAGACATTGATGTAGTTGATCCAGGGATGGCTCCAGGCACTGGAACTCCAGAGCCTGGTGGAATGACAAGTCGTGAGCTTTTAGAGTCTGTTCGGCGAATCTGTTTGGAACTTCCAATAGTTGGAATCGATATCGTCGAAGTTGCTCCAGCCTTTGATAGCGCTGATATCACTGCAATTCTGGCTAATCGTGTTGTCTTGGAAGCCCTCAGTGCAATCGCCAAACGCCGCTCAGGTCAGGCCTATTCGCCAGTACAAAATCTCTTGGACCGATAAATGCGCGATGTTGTCATTCTGGGCTCTACAGGATCAATCGGCACACAAGCGTTAGAGATTATTGCCAACAACCCTCATGAATTTCGCGTAATCGCACTTACCTGCGCAGGAAGTAATCCAACTGCGATTATTGAGCAAGCCAAGAAATTTAACGTTCAGTACGTTGGTGTCATAAATAATGGCGAAACGATTAGAGCGGCGCTACCAGGAGTGCAAGTAATCGATGGCCTTGAGGCTTCAACGCAGATTGCTGCCATGGAGTGCGATGTAGTCCTGAATGCAATCACTGGGTCAATTGGGTTAGGTCCAACTCTGGCAGCTTTAGAGGCTGGAAACATTCTGGCACTTGCAAATAAAGAGTCTTTAGTTGCGGGTGGAGATTTAGTAATGAGCAAAGCTCAGATAAATCAAATCATTCCAGTGGATTCTGAGCACAGTGCGATATGGCAGTGCGCCCAAGCTGGTTCGCGAAGTGAAATTAGAAAGCTTGTTCTAACAGCTAGCGGTGGACCTTTCAGAGATCGCACAGACTTGGAAGGCATTTCTATTGAGGAGGCTTTAGCGCATCCGACTTGGAGTATGGGTGCGGTTGTAACGATTAACTCCGCAACGTTAGTCAATAAAGGCTTAGAGATTATTGAAGCACACCATCTGTTTTCGATGCCATATGAAAATATTGATGCAGTTATTCACCCGCAATCAGTTGTTCATTCACTCGTTGAATTTTTTGATGGTTCAACAATTGCACAAGCAAGTCCACCTAATATGAAAGGTGCGATTGCCTATGCGCTCAATTGGCCAGAGCGCTTAGCGAATTCAACGCAACCAATTGACTGGACTCGCTCGCATGACTGGAGTTTTTCACCAATCGATGCACAAAGGTTCCCTGCGGTTGAACTAGCCAGATATTGCGGTCAGGGTGGTGGAGCACTTCCCGCAATTTTCAATGCAGCCAATGAAGTTGCAGTTGATGCATTCTTAACAAACGCATTAAAGTTTTCATCTATTGTGGGCGTAGTTGCCACAGTTGTGAATGATTATGACAATGGGGCGGCTGTACCAGTGCGCGATCTAGCCGATGTCAGTGCTATCGAAGAGGATGCACGCATGAAGACCCGCGAACATCTAATACGATTGGCTCCATAATGCAGATTTTCGGATTCCTTGCCTTTGTTGCTGCGCTCCTACTTTCAGTGATGGTCCATGAGTTCGGCCACTTTATTATGGCTAAGCGTTTTGGTATGAAAGTCTCTGAGTTTTTCCTTGGTTTTGGTCAGAAGATATGGTCAACACGTCGCGGTGAAACCGAATTTGGGTTGAAAGCCATTCCTGCGGGTGGTTATTGCAAGATTGAAGGCATGACTCCAGGTGACCACATGCTAGAGGGTGAAGAAGCTCGTGCTTTTTATACTGCATCCTCTGGACGTAAATTAATCGTCTTAGGCGCGGGCTCTTTTTTACACTTTGTTCTGGGCTATCTTTTACTGTTTGTACTTTTTGCAGGTATTGGAACCAGCCAACTTCTACCTATAGTAAGTGAAGTTGTTAAAGGTTCGCCGGCACAAAACGTTGGCATGCAAGTCGGTGATGAGATCACGTCGATTAATGGAGTGAAAGTTCGCGATTGGTATACCGATGTTTTAAAAATTAGAAACTCTCACGGTAGAGAGTTAACATTTGGGGTTAAGCGCGATGGAGAAGACTTAGTAATTAAGGCATCGGCCAAACGTGAAATAGTTGAGGGCAAGGATCGTTACATTCTTGGAATCATGAGCTCTGTTGGTCTCAAGAGGTCGAGTGTGATTACTTCAGTTAAAAATGCTGGCCTGGTTTCACGTGATTTATTGGCACAGAGCGTTACATCGCTTGTGAAACTCCCGTCAAAGATTCCTGCTTTATGGGGTCAAACAGTCAGTGGTGACAAGCGCGATCCCAATGGCTTAGTAGGTGTTGTTGGAGTTGCACGTGTATCTGGAGAGGCAATTGGAAGCTCCAAACTTTCACCCAAGGAACGCATTGCTACCTTCATACTAATTGTCGCCAGTTTAAATATTTTTGTTGGTTTATTTAACCTTCTGCCACTTCTTCCACTTGATGGTGGCCACATGGCAGTGGCCATTGCCGATGAAATTCGAGCATTCATAGCCCGATTGCGTGGACGCGCGCGTCCTGCGGCAATTGATGTGACATCCCTTACCCCAATAACGATGGTGGTCTTTGTGATTTTGGCGGCGCTCACTGTGCTGCTTCTAGTAGCCGACATAGTCAATCCAGTTCTTCTTAATCTTTAGCGTAACCGCAAGTAATACGGCAGAATAGCCACATGGTTGATCTAGGAATTCCCAGTGCACCTGCACAGTCCCTAACTCCTCGACGCAAAACCAAGCAGTTAATGGTCGGCAAAGTTGGAGTAGGCAGTGAGTCACCTGTAAGCGTGCAATCAATGTGCACAACGCTTACTTCAGATGTCAATGCAACCTTGCAGCAGATCGCTGAATTGACGGCAGCAGGATGCCAAATAGTCCGAGTTGCAGTTCCAAGTCAAGATGATGCTGATGCTCTTGCACAAATCGCAAAGAAATCACAGATTCCCGTAATCGCCGATATTCACTTTCAACCAAAATATATTTTCGCGGCAATCGATGCAGGATGTGCCGCAGTACGCGTTAATCCCGGCAACATTAAGCAGTTTGATGACAAAGTAAAAGAAGTTGCAAAAGCCGCCGGTGATGCGGGAGTTCCTATTCGTATTGGCGTTAATGCTGGATCGCTTGATCCACGACTCCTGGCTAAGTATGGAAAAGCAACACCAGAGGCGCTAGCTGAATCTGCATTATGGGAAGCCTCTCTTTTTGAAGAGCATGGATTCTCTGATATTAAAATCTCGGTTAAGCATCATGATCCAGTAACAATGGTGAAGGCTTATAGGTTATTGGCCGCTCAGTGCGATTATCCATTACATCTTGGTGTAACTGAAGCTGGACCGATTTTTCAAGGCACAATTAAATCGGCAACTGCGTTTGGAATTCTTCTCGCCGAGGGAATTGGTGACACTATTCGTGTCTCGTTATCAGCACCGCCTGTTGAAGAAGTTAAAGTCGGAATCTCGATTTTGGAATCACTAAATTTGCGCCAGCGCAAACTTGAAATCGTGTCATGTCCTTCATGCGGGCGAGCCCAAGTTGATGTTTATACATTGGCTGAAAAAGTTCAAGCTGGATTAGAAGGCATGACAGTTCCGCTGCGAGTTGCAGTAATGGGCTGCGTAGTCAATGGCCCAGGAGAGGCTCGCGAAGCAGACCTTGGTGTTGCTTCAGGAAATGGAAAGGGCCAGATATTTGTTAAGGGTGAAGTCATTAAGACAGTTCCAGAAGCCATGATTGTCGAGACTCTTATCGAAGAAGCGATGCGATTGGCTGAAGAAATGGAAGCGGCAGGCGTTGCTTCAGGTCAACCAACTGTTGATGTTGGATAGGCTCACCTCATGTTGAAAATGTCTACGCTCTTTTTGCGTACGCTTCGCGATGATCCAGCAGATGCTGAAGTAGCGAGCCATCGACTTCTAGTGCGCGCTGGCTATATCAGGCGAATTGCCGCTGGTATTTATTCATGGTTACCTCTGGGTGTTATCACTTTACGCAATATCGAAAATGTAGTTCGGCAAGAGATGGATCAAGCCGGCTTTCAGGAAGTTCACTTCCCGGCACTGTTGCCACGCGAGGCCTATGAGACTACAAATCGTTGGGATGAGTATGGTCCTTCACTATTTCGTCTTCAAGATCGAAAAGGCGGCGACTATCTTCTAGGTCCAACCCATGAAGAGATGTTTACTTTGATGGTTAAGAGCGAGTATTCATCGTATAAAGATTTGCCACTCTCGATTTATCAGATTCAAACTAAGTACCGCGATGAAGCACGCCCACGAAGTGGAATTATTCGCGGCCGTGAGTTCGTTATGAAGGACTCCTACTCATTTGATATCGATGACGCCGGCTTGGAAGTTTCCTATCAAAAACATCGAGATGCCTATATCAGTTGCTTTAATCGATTAGGAATGAAGTACAACATCGTTAAAGCTGTGTCTGGTGCGATGGGCGGCTCTAAGTCTGAAGAGTTTTTAGCTCCTTGTGAGACTGGTGAAGATACCTATGTCTTATGTCCATCATGTGGATATGCTGCAAATGTTGAAGCTATGGTGACAAAAGTTCCTGCCGGAGATCCTTCGGGAGTTCCTGCACTTGAAGAGCTAGATACTCCTAATACGCCAACTATTGATTCACTTGTCGCCATTATGAATGAAAAGTTTGGTGGCGGACATACCGCAGCAGATACTCTGAAAAACATTATGTTAGTCGCCGATGGCAAACCTCTTGCGGTTTTAGTTCCAGGTGATCGCGAAGTAGACCTCAAGCGTCTTCAAGAAAACTTAGGTGGAGTGCATGAGTTGCGAGTATTCGAGGAAGCAGATTTTGCTAAGCATCCATCGCTCGTAAAGGGCTACATCGGTCCTCAAGATGCTGCTAAATCTGGAATTACCGTTTACGCAGATCCTCGTGTTGCACCAGGAACTTCATGGATAAGTGGTGCTAATAAAAAGGATCGACATGCACGATTTGTTGTCAATGGACGCGACTTCACACCGGATGCATATATAGAAGCTGCCGAAGTTCGTGCAGGGGATGCATGCCCAGAGTGTGCAACTGAAGTAATTATCGATCGCGCAATCGAAATCGGTCATATCTTTCAGCTAGGCCAAAAGTACGCGAAAGCTCTAGATTTAACGGTTCTAGATAACAACGGTAAATCTCAAGTAGTCACGATGGGTTCCTACGGAATTGGTGTTTCTCGGGCAGTTGCAGCGATTGCGGAGCAGACAAGTGATGAGATAGGGCTCAATTGGCCAGTGGAAATCGCACCCGCAAAGGTCCATATTGTTGCCACAGGCAAAGAGGATTTACCCTTTGATACTGCCCTTGCGTTAGGTGAAGAGTTAGAGGCCCTCGGAGTGAGTGTCATGCTCGATGATCGCCGGGATGCAAGTGCTGGAGTTAAGTTTAAAGATGCCGAGCTGATTGGAAATCCGGTTATTGTCATTGTGGGCAAGGCACTGGCTGATGGAAATGTTGAAGTTCGAGTGCGCAGAAGTGGCGACAAGCAGGAAGTCGCCCTTGGTCAAGCAGTAGCCACGATTACGCAACTTCTGAAGTAATCCGTGTTTCTAGATTTAGGAGTATCTACAGCGCTCTTTCTCTTCTTAGCCGCTTTTTTTGCTGGCTTTGTCGACTCCATTGCAGGTGGCGGTGGACTCATTCAGGTACCGGCACTTCTTATTGGCTTACCCAAGGCAGAGACGGCAACACTTCTTGGAACCAATAAATTAGCCTCAGTCTTTGGAACAATTAGTTCGGCCGCGCTCTATCGCAGACAGATTAAACCTGAAGCTTCGATTCTTTTAGCGATGGCGCTTCCAGCATTTATTGGTTCGGCAGTTGGGGCAACTCTGGCTTCGCGAATCCCTACGTCAAGCATGCGTCCCGTAGTTCTTATTCTCTTAGTGTGCGTAGCGATATATACATGGCTAAAACCGGATTTAGGCAAAATCGAGCTTCTTAAACACCATTCACACCGTCGGATTCACATCTGCATCTTGGCTGGTCTTGGTATTGGTTTCTATGATGGAATCTTTGGTCCTGGCACAGGTTCATTTTTAATGCTTGTACTTGTGGCATCTCTAGGTTATGCATTTATCACAGCCTCTGCGA
Source organism: Actinomycetota bacterium (assembly GCA_009701185.1). GTDB lineage: Bacteria > Actinomycetota > Actinomycetes > Nanopelagicales > Nanopelagicaceae > Planktophila. Next base: position 16,786 of record WLKQ01000026.1, read on the forward strand.
TTGCAAAGATAGTCAATGTGGCAACTAATATTGGCGCACTTCTAGTCTTTGGCTTTGACGGGGCAATTTTGTGGCAGATTGGTTTAGTACTGGGTGTGGCCAATATTTGTGGCGCAGTTGTTGGCTCTCGCATGGCAATTAAGGGTGGATCAACACTGGTGCGAAAGGTATTTTTACTCGTCACCATGGCGCTCATTATTAAAGTGGCAATTGGGGTTTTTCAAAGTTTTTAGTTACAATTCTGACTACAACTTAATAAGAAAGTAGCGACACATGA
>WLKQ01000027.1 GCA_009701185.1 Actinomycetota bacterium
AACCTGTCAATAAGTATTTTGGGCTTATGTCTCCTTTTAGAGATGCGTTTGTATGTCTAGAAGGATTGTTATAAATCTTGCGTATTTTTGTTTGAACTGTCTTCTCTAATATAGGTTCCCACTCGGCATCATATTCGTCACCTTTATGGGCTCTAATCCCCACTATTGAAGGTGAGAGCAAGTAGCGCCTTAAAGTGGCAACGCTCCAATCTTTACCTTGAACAGTCTTAAACCCATTTTTATCCAGCCATCTAACTACATGTGCTGAATTTTCTGTCGCAATAAATAGTTCAGCCATTTTTTTAACGGCATTTGCTTCTTTTTTGTTAATGCCCTTCATTCCTTCTTGATATCCAAATATCCGTTGCCCGCCATGCGACTTACCCGCCATCGCTATTTCTTTATGCTTAGACCTGATGCGTGCCTCAAGTTTATTAATCTCACCACTTGCTAAAGCCGTTTGAACCGTAGCCATTGTTCGTCCTTCAGGAGTGGCTAGATTTATTGCCCCGCCAAGAATTGAGTGAATTTCAACCGAGGGCTTATTTTCCAAAAGTTTCAATAAATCTAGAAGCTCTTGAAGTCGCCGATACAATCGATCTACCGCATAAACATAAACTGTATTTATGCGGTCGTTCAGTATGTCGTCTAGGAGTCTTTCGTATTCTTTTCTCTTTTTCTTTCCTCGGGATGCTGATACATCGTTGTCGCTATACACATCTATTGGCTTCAGACCTTCAGCCTTTAGTTTGTTTGTAATTTCTGCGAGTTGGCGAGCAACACCTAAACCCTTACCTTCGCGGTCATCGGAAATGCGAAGATATACCCCGACCTTGCGAGACACTTGACTTGCTTTTGGGTTCGCCACCTCTAAAGAGTAATCCAGCCTCATGACACAAATCAAGCATCCGCATGTGCGGAGGAAATCTCACCCATGGCAAGTGCTGAACACGTATTAGGTAAGTGATTAACTAATGTGCGAGCTACATCGATTCGCATCTGTGCAGTATTTCCTGAAAGTCGAAGCACAGCGGCGACATCTTCTCGCTCGGCATCATCGATTCCATCCCACATATTTTCCGCAACCGATGGAGCTTCACCCGCCACCGCAATAATTGCACGCTGCAACAGAGCCTGCAGCCAAGCGCTCTGGCGCTCCAATGCCGCTAAGTAATCGATACGCCCACCTCGACTGAGAGTATCGGGATCGATTTCTACTAAGCCCGTCAAGGTTTCGATTCCAGGATATGCAGCGAGAAGTTCAACTACCTTTTGATTTCGATCGAGCTCAGTTTGGTTACCATCGCAGGTAGCGTGCTCGCTATAACCAATAGCGCCATTTTTATTGTCAGTGATGTCTAGCCCGTTGTTTCTTCCGATCTTCTCAACTTTATGCTGAAGGAGCGAAAAATCCGAGTTCAGATTTACTAAGTGGAGCCCGGTCTTTGTCATGGATGTAACTATTGAGTGCAGCGCTGACAATCGAGAAAAGTTATTAACAGGCTTGGTGCTGGTGACGCAGGAGAGAAGTGTGTAACTAGCCTTCTTGCATCTCGGTTGGTGCTCCATGCACGCTCAATACATCTGCATCAGAAGTTTCAGTAGCGCTTGAAGCGTTGACGGGCGAGCCTAACTTGGAGCCCTCGCCACTTCTGTTCAATGGCTTCTTCGCATCATCCTTATAAATTGCAGGAATTGATCCAAGCAATCCTTTCTGGAAATCTTCAAATGCCTGTAGAACTTCGCGCTTAGTGTTCATAACAAATGGCCCCATCCATGCGACGGGCTCTTTGATAGGTGCTCCACCTAAAATAAATAGTTCCAGCTCTGGAGAACGACTCTCTTGAGCATCCGCAGCGCGAACAACAATGGTGTCACCATCGCCAAAGACCGTTGATTGCCCTGTACGAACTGGACGATGCTCATCGCCTACATAACCAAATCCTGCCGCAACATAAACCAATGCGTTGTAATCCTTGCGCCATGGAAGTCGAAGCTCTGCACCTGCTGCAACAGTTGCATGAATTAAAGTTATTGGAGTCTGCGTAGTTCCCGGACCTTCATGACCATCTACTTCGCCAGCGATAACGCGAATGAGTGCACCACCATCAGCTGATGACAACAGTGCAACATCTTTTGCGCGTACATCTTGATATGCAGGAGCTGCCCACTTCTTTGCTGCAGGAAGATTTACCCACAATTGAAATCCGTGAAACAAACCACCGGATACAACTAAATGTTCTGGAGGAGTTTCAATGTGCAAAATTCCCGCACCGGCAGTCATCCATTGAGTATCACCATTTGAAATTGTTCCGCCGCCGCCATTGCTATCTTTATGATCGAAGATTCCGTCAATAATATATGTCACTGTTTCAAAACCACGGTGTGGATGCCAAGGCGTTCCCTTTGGTTCACCCGGTGCGTATTCAACTTCACCCATTTGATCCATCATGATGAATGGATCGAGTTCTGCCATATCAATTCCTGCAAATGTGCGACGAACAGGAAACCCCTCGCCCTCATACCCTTGTGGGGCAGTGGTAATGCTCTTTACCGAACGTGCGCGTGCACCAGCGACTTCTTGTACACGGGGCAAAATAGTTATATCGGCGACACTTACTGCAGGCATTGTGAGCTCCTTTGAATACGTACAGGTTAGTTGAACTTTCAACTACTCGCAACTTGAGTCACGACTTCCCAGATTGTCATTAAGTGAGGCTTCTTAGAAATAGAAAATCGGGCTCGCCGCAGCAGAGCCCGATCTCCGTTAAGTTTTAGAGCGCTTTAAGCGCTGACACAACTTTAGTTAATGAAGCTTTAGCATCGCCAAAGAGCAAGATTGTTTTTGGATCATACAAAAGTTCATTCTCAATTCCAGCAAAGCCCGGCCGCATAGAACGCTTCAAGAAAATTACGTTTGCAGCATTGGAAACTTTTAAGATCGGCATTCCATAAATTGGACAACCCGGAGTATTTTCTGCCGCTGGATTCACAACGTCATTCGCACCGATAACAATTGCCACATCGGTCTGACTAAAAGTTGGATTAATCTCATCCATCTCTTCGAGTTGATAATATGGAACATTTGCTTCAGCTAAAAGAACATTCATATGTCCAGGCATACGTCCGGCCACTGGGTGAATTCCATATGCAACATCGATGCCTTTTGAAATCATTAAGTCAGCAAGTTCGCGGACTGTGTGCTGCGCCTGCGCAACAGCTAAACCAAAGCCCGGAACAATAACCACGCGTCGTGCATAGTTAAGCAAGATAGCAACGTCATCAGGTGAACCTGAGCGAACTGGACGCTCTTCGACTGCCCCGCTTGCATCTTGCGGCTTGGCAGTAAATGCACCGAACAAAGTTCCAAAGAGTGAGCGGCCCATAGCTTCGGCCATAAGGCGAGTCAGAATAGTTCCTGATGCACCAACTAGGGTTCCAGCAATAATGAGCAGCACTGAATCGAGCACATAACCACTTGCTGCCACAGTTAAACCAGTGAATGCATTTAATAGCGAGATAACAATTGGCACATCTGCTCCGCCAACTGGAAGTACAAAGAGCACACCAAAGAGAAGTGAAAGTCCAGCAAGAATTAAAAGCGGTGTAGTTCCCAGCGCTGCAACGACCCAACCGCCAACTCCAATAACGCCAACTAGCGTCGCGGCAATAATGAATCGGCCCGCAGGGAAAATAACTGGACGAGTAGTCATTAGCTCTTGCAACTTCATAAACGTGATGACAGAGCCGCTGAAAGAAACGCAGCCGACGATAACCGTAAACACTGTAAAGATAACTTCTGCTGTAGTTGCCTCAGCGCCCAAATGTAAATATTCAACGATTGCAACTAGTGCAGCTGCGCCGCCACCCACACCATTAAAGAGTGCAACGAGTTGTGGCATCTGCGTCATTTCAACTTTACGTGCAGCAGGTACACCAACAGCAAGACCTATGACCATCGCACCAAGAATCCAACCAAGATTATTTAATGGAAGTGATGAACCAGGGTTGGCATAGAAGAAGACAACGAGCGTCGCCAGAGTTGCACCGAAGGCACCAATTAAATTGCCTCGACGTGCAGTCTTTGGATGTGACAAACCTTTAAGAGCGAGAATGAATGCGACGCCAGCGCCAAGACCAATCAGGTCGTACAGAGTGCGGCTCATTTCTTATTTCCCTTGAACATTTCAAGCATTCGATCGGTAACGACAAAGCCGCCGACCATATTGATAGTTGCCAGAACTATCGCTGCAACAGAGAGACCTAGTTCTAAATTAGTTGTGCTGTGGTCGGCCACAATAATTGCGCCTACCAAGATAACTCCGTGGATTGCGTTAGCACCCGACATAAGGGGCGTGTGCAGTGTTGAAGAGACCTTAGAAACAACTTCAAAACCCACGAAAACCGCTAGTACGAAGATTGAGATAACTGCAATCGGTTCCATTTACTTGCCTCCCGCATTTCTACGTGATCCGCCGTGAGTTACTGCGGCCCCGTTGATAATTTCATCCTCAAAATCCAAGTTAAAGGCAACTGCAGCTTCATCTTTAGCAGCAGTTGTAAACAATGTAAGAAGATTTACAACGTTACGTGAATAAAGGAATGAGGCGTGGAATGGAAGTTGGCTTGGAACATCTTTTCCACCCCAGATTCGAACTCCATTCTCGGTCGAAACAATTTCACCTGGCTTTGATCCTTCAACATTGCCACCAGTTTCGGCGGCTAAGTCAATAATGATTGTCCCAGGTGCCATTGAATCAACCATCGCCTTTGTCATTAAGCGAGGTGCCTGGCGACCAGGAACTGCTGCGGTTGTAATAACTACATGTGACTTAGCAATATAAGGAGTAAGAAGTGCTTGCTGTTGGGCTGCACGATCTTCGGTCATCTCACGTGCATAACCGCCAGTACCTTCAAGGGCTTCTAATTCAAGTTCAATAAAAGTTGCACCCATCGAACGAACTTCATCGGCTGAAGCTGGTCGCACATCGTATGCAGATACAACTGCACCTAAACGTCGAGCAGTTGCTATCGCTTGCAAACCTGCGACGCCAGCGCCAAGAACTAATACCTGTGCAGGCGTGACTGTTCCGGCTGCAGTCATGAGCATCGGGAAGAAGCGTGGAGATAATTCAGCCCCAACCAACGCTGCACGATAACCAGCACACAAAGCTTGTGATGAGAGAGCATCCATTGACTGGGCACGTGAAATACGTGGCACTAGTTCTAATGAAAACGCTGTAACACCTGCCTTCGCTGCCGCTTCGATTGAATCAACGGCAGTAACTGGTGACATGAAACTAATAGTCACTGCGCCTTTCTTTAACGTAGCCATTTGAGTGGGCGTTAAAGGCTGCACAGATAAAACTGCATCTGCGCTGGCAAGTACGTCTCTGTTCGAAATTGTTGCACCGGCGCTTATGTAATCAGCATCGGTTGCTTGGGAGAAGTTTCCTGCACCAGATTCGATGACAACGTCGAAACCTAGGCGGGTCAATTTATTAATAATGTCTGGAACTAGCGCAACGCGCTTTTCTCCATCACGAATTTCTTTAGGAACGGCTATGCGCATATGCCAAATACTAGTACGTAGATCCTTTAAGGTCACCATTTACCAGGTGATAAAGCAAAGATTGAATAGTTGTCCGGCGATGATAAGCCTCACGCCATATAAGTGATTTAGCTCCATCAATGACAGAGGCCTCAACCTCTTCACCTCGGTGCGCAGGTAAACAATGCATGAACACGGAATCTTTCTGGGTAAGAGACATTAAGTTTTCCGTGACAGCGAATGGGGAGAGTGCCAGCACTTTCTCTTCACGCTCATTTTCTGAATCACCCATCGACATCCATACATCGGTATATAAAACGCTCGCATCTTTAGCTGCTGCCTCTGCATCATGCAGTACTTCTACTTTTCCACCACTCGTACGTGCAATTTTCTGTGCGAGTTCAACAATAGATGCATCAGGCGCCCATGCACCTGTTGGAGTTGCAGCAACTACATGTGCGCCCATGATCGCACCCATTATGAGCCAGGCATGTGACATGTTGTTGCCATCACCCAGATATACAAATTTGCGTCCAGCAATATCTTTTCCAAACTGTTCGCGAATTGTTAACCAATCGGCTAAAAGTTGAGTTGGATGGTCAACATCAGTCAGTGCGTTAATGACTGGAATTGATGCATGAGCTCCCAGTTGATCAACATCGCTTTGTGCAAAAGTTCTGATAATTAATGCACTGCAGTAACCGCTAATAATTTTCGCAGTATCAGCAATTGTTTCACCGCGACCTAGTTGTAATTCGTCTCCACGAATAAAAATAGGGGTTCCACCCAAGTGGGTAACTGCAGTCTCAGACGATAGGCGAGTGCGTGTGGAAGGCTTAGTCATATAAATAGCTACGGTTTTATTGGCCAGCGCAGTGTTGGATATCAGCGGGTTTTTCGCAAAATCGGCGGCGGTGTCTAACAAAAGCTCCACGTCTTCGCGACTGAGATCTTGGGTACGCAGTAAGTCCTTCATTTGCGAATTCTACCCGTAGTTTTGCCACTGCCGAAGGTATTCTTATCCACCTCATGGGAATCTTTAGACGAACCGGCACCGAGACCGAAGGCAGCACCGATCTCTTATCTCGCCCTGAGCTAGAAGAAGATGACGGTGGCCATGACCGCTTCTCACACTATGTGAAGAAAGAGAAGATCGTAGAGTCAGCAGTAACCGGCAAATCCGTTAGGGCTTTGTGTGGCAAAAAATGGATTCCATCGCGGGACCCTGAAAAATATCCCATTTGCCCTACATGTAAAGAGATTTACGCTGGACTTAAACCAGCCCCTGAAGATTCATAGCAATGAAGCATAAGTTTGTTGGCGCTCTTTCATTAGTTTTAATACTTAGCTCCTCCCTTATGGGGGTTGCCCGCGCAGATGATAAGCCGCCGAGAAAAATTGTTAGTGGATGGATTCCATACTATTCAGTACGAACAGTTATGCCGTTTATTAAGAAATTACCTGCATCAGTTGCACCAGCTGTAGATGCACCAGTTACTTGTGAAGCAAATGAATATTCCCCTGCAGATATCGCTGCGCTAAATTCTTCATATCTTTATACCAACAAAGATTTGATGAAAGAAGTTATGCCATTTTGGTATACGTTAAAAAGTCCAACGCTCATCCGTGATGATTATTCAACTGGAAATCCATCATGGCCGATGGCAGATGCTCTGTGTCTCATGCGGAAAACTGGGCTGAAAATAATTCCAACCATGACCGATGGAACTTCAAAATTAGTTCTCTCTGGATATTTAGCTAAAACTGATACACGAACCGCGATAGTTAAATCAATTACGGAACTAGTAAATAAAAATGGTTTTGATGGAATCGATCTCGACTTTGAAGGCTTTGCCTTTGTCGACGGTAATACTTCCTGGGCAAAAACTGCGCCTAATTGGGTCCTATTTATTAAGGAGCTAAGCGCTTCATTACACGCATCCGAAAAACTCTTATCTGTCACAACTCCGTATGCATTTAATCCACTTGAAAAGTCAAAGGGCTATACGGTTTATGCGTGGGCAGATATTGCTTCGAGTATTGATCGTTTACGCATCATGACGTATGACTATTCAGTTGCAAAACCAGGGCCAATCGGCCCGCTCAGTTGGACTGAAAAGACTGTGCAGTATGCGATTAGTATCATGTCAGCATCAAAAGTATTTATCGGATTGCCTGGATACGGACGAGACTGGATTACAGCTGTTTCAGGAACCTGTCCGGTATCAGCACCACCTGGATTAACGGCCGGAGCAAAGGCCGCGACTTTTAAGACAAGTTATGCCAACGCCAAGGCAGTTATAGATGGAGCAGTACCAACATTCGATGAAAAATTTAGTGAAGCAAAATATTCATATTCAAAAACCTATAACGGATTAACTTCCAAGGGCGCATCTACAACATGCAGTGTTGCGCATACTGTGTGGTACCAAAATGACCGAAGTTATGCCGAAAGAATGAATCTAGTTGGAAAATATCAATTAGGTGGCGTTGCTCTGTGGACTTTAGGAATGGAGGATGCAACTGCCACAACCGCGATGCGAAATGTAGCCTTGGCCATGGCTCCTGAAACGGTTCTGAGTAATTTAACTTTTAGTAATGTGACAAATAAGCGTCTCTACTATGCAGATACATTTATCCTGGAAGGATTAGTAACCTTAAAAGATGGAACACCAGTTGCTAATCAAGTTGTTCATGTGGAGATGAAGCGATCGACTGAAGATTCTTGGTCAAAACTTATCGACATTACGACTGATGCCCAAGGTCAAATAATGCAGCCGATGACTTTAGGTTCTAGCGCTGCATTTAGAATTCGCACAGATGGCACATGGGAGCGCTCAGAATCACTAAGTACCGAAGAGAGTATTTCAATTATTTCAAAGGTAATTCTCAATGTGCCAACGAGTATTCGCCGTGAAGCAGTAATAGAAGTAAAGGGAGCATTATTTCCAGGAACCGCTGGACAAGCTGTTCAACTTCAGAAATTGGTATCTGGGAAATGGCAGAATATTGGTAATGAAGTACTGGCTGAATCTAATGGAGAATTCACACTGATAACTAGTGAAAGTAGTCGAGGCATAGTGACCGTAAGAGCCATGATTAAGGTTGGAAACGAAGTGATTTATTCATCGGCACGAGCAATAGTGGTCCGTTAATTATGGTTAAAATCGATGAAAAAATTGATGAAGCAGTCAAAGAGATTTTCTCTAGTGATAGACCTTGGATAACAATAGTTTGGGATGATCCAGTAAATCTCATGAGCTATGTGACATACGTCTTGATGGAACTCTTTGGATTCACACGAGAAAAAGCCCATGAACTGATGATGAAAGTTCACACCGAAGGTAAAGCAGTTGTCTCATTTGGAAGTCGTGAAGAGATGGAGCACGACGTAGCGCGTCTTCACGAATATGGCCTTTGGGCAACTCTCCAGCGAGAAGATCAAAACGCATGACGCAATCGTCAGAGGAGCAGCAACGTGGGTTTAGACGCCACGGTGATAATGCCTTCATTGCTGCATTCTCACAATCAGAAAGTGAAGTCCTTATAAATTTAGTTGAACAAATCATTGAATTGCTCGGTGAAAGAAAAGATAACCACAGTGACGATCCCCTTGCGGTGATGGTGGGAATTACTAGTCATGATTCGCCACCAGAAGATGATGTGTTACTTCGTTTATTACCAAATGCCTACGCCGACCAAGTTGATGCTTCTGAGTTTCGACGCTATACAGAAGCAACTTTGCGCACTAAGAAAACCGCACATGCAATGTCCATGCGTATTGATTTAAAGAGTGCGACTGATGGATGCGTAGAAGTCGATCGTGACGGCGCTAATGCTTGGTTAGGTGCAATGAATGACATTCGATTAGCACTTGGTGTGCGCTTAAAAGTTGAAGAAAATTCCCATGAAGATCTAGAGCTCTTGGCACCCGATGACCCACTTCGTGGGGTGTATGCCGTTTATGGTTGGCTCGGTTGGTTGCAAGAGAGTTTGATTATGGCGCTCATGGACCAAGCTTTATAGATAGGTAAGGCGCAGGGTAGGCTTAGGCATGTGAGCGATGCCCCAATTGGAATATTTGATTCAGGAGTAGGTGGGCTGACCGTTGCTAGATCGATTTTAGATCAGCTGCCGAATGAATCAACTCTCTATATTGGTGATACTGCACGCGGACCCTTTGGCCCACGCCCATTAGCGCAAGTGCGCGAGTTTGCTTTGGAATCTCTAGATTTTTTAGTTGACCAAGGCGTTAAGGCAATTGTGATTGCATGTAATACAGCAAGTGCTGCGATGCTGCGTGATGCTCGCGAGCGTTATTCGGTTCCCGTTATTGAAGTAATTCAACCTGCAGTTCGTCGCGCAGTATCGGCAACTCGAACAGGAAATATTGGAGTTATCGGAACTCGCGCAACAATTGATTCAGCGGCGTATTTAGATGCCTTTGCAGCTGCACCACAACTTCACATTACTTCTATCGCATGCCCTCTCTTTGTTGAATTTGTAGAGCGTGGTGAGACTTCTGGTCCAGAAATTACTTCGATAGCACGTGAGTATTTAGCTCCCGTCATGGCCGCTAACGTTGATACGTTAGTTTTAGGCTGCACGCATTACCCACTCTTAACTGGTGTTATTTCCTACATAATGGGGGAAGGCGTGACTCTTGTATCTAGCGCCGAAGAGACTGCCAAAGATTTATATCGAACGCTTGTAGAGACTAATCAACTGCGAGCACATCAAAGCGCTGCTCCAGTTCATCAATTCTTAGCAACTGGTGATGCCAAGGCTTTTGAAACTCTGGCTCGTCGCTTTCTAGGCCCAGAAGTAACGCACGTTGAGCACCACGATCTCTGAATCTAACCCTACGACAACAGCACCACTTATTTACTTAGGAGCATTACATGGTACGCAATGATGGGCGCGAAGTTAACTCTCTGCGAGAAATTAAATTTACCCGCGGTTGGCTAGATCATGCAGAAGGCTCGGTTCTAGTTGAGTTTGGTAAGACTCGAGTGTTATGCGTTGCATCATTTTCGCCCGGTGTTCCACGCTGGTTAAAAGATACTGGCACCGGTTGGGTTACATCTGAATATGCAATGCTACCTCGCGCAACACACACACGTTCTGATCGCGAGAGCGTGAAGGGAAAATTAGGTGGCCGTACACAAGAGATTTCACGACTTGTCGGGCGTTCATTGCGCGCGATTGTTAACACAAAAGAGTTAGGTGAAAATACCATTGTCATCGATTGTGATGTTCTGCAAGCCGATGGCGGAACGCGAACCGCAGCCATTACAGGTGCCTATGTGGCATTAGCAGATGCAATTGCATGGGCTAAGGCGCAGGGACACATTAAAGCAAGCGCGAATCCATTAAGCGATTCAGTGGCTGCAGTAAGTGTTGGAATTATTGATGGAGTACCGATGTTAGATCTTTGCTATGAGGAAGATGTTCGTGCTGGCACTGATATGAATGTAGTTGTTGCTGGTGATGGACGCTTTATCGAAGTTCAAGGTACAGCAGAAGGAGAACCATTTGATCGTGATCTCCTTAATCAACTCTTGGATCTTGCGGTAAGTGGATGCAGTGAATTAAGCCAACTCCAAAAAGCTGTTTTAGCGAAATAAATTTAGTAACTCTATCTATGCCACATCAATTAGTTCTTGCAACTCGTAATCAGGGAAAGGTTATTGAGTTTCGTAGAATCTTGGATCAGCTTGCTCCAGGTGAGATTGATTTAATCGGCCTGGATAAGTTTCCAGATTTAATTGATGTTGAAGAAACTGGATTGAGCTTTCAAGAAAATGCGTTATTAAAAGCCAGATACACGACTTCCATGACCGGCTTACCTTCTATCTCGGATGATTCTGGATTATGTGTTGATGCTCTCGATGGCGCACCAGGTATTCATTCGGCCAGATGGGCAGGCAGACATGGCGATGATGCTGCTAACCTTAAAAAACTTTTGGCGCAGCTAGAAGCGATTCCCGATGATAAGCGCGCAGCGAATTTCACCTGCGTTGCCGCTCTAGTAATGCCCGATGGCCGTGAAGTCGTTGCAGAAGGGCTATTTCATGGCCGTATTTTGCGCGCTCCAATCGGGGATCAGGGCTTTGGCTATGACCCGATATTTGCGCCGACTGGCATGGATATTTCATCTGCTCAAATGAGCGCATCTGAAAAAGATGCGGTGAGCCACCGTGGAAAATCGCTTCGTGCAATAGCGCCTCAAGTCATACAAATGCTTGCGAGCCTGGGGTAGCCTTGTCCTATCGACGTGCGCTACATACGCACGCACTGCTATCCAAGGAGTAAATGTGGCCGCAAAGAAGAAGACCGCAGCAAAGAAAGTTGCCAAGAAGGCACCTGCAAAGCGCACCGTAAAGAAGGTCGCAAAGAAGAGCGCAGCTAAGAAAACTGTTGCCAAAAAGAAGGTTGCCAAGAAGGCATCTGCAAAGCGCACCGTAAAGAAGGTTGCGAAAAAGAGCACTGTTAAGAAAACCGCTGCTAAAAAGAAGGTTGCCAAGAAGGCGGTAGCTAAGAAGGCACCCGCAAAGCGTGCGGTAAGAAAAGCTGCGCCAATTAAAGTTGCTGCACCTGTGCCAGCTGCAATTGCTAAGCCTGTTGCTGCCCCAAAGCCAGTAGCTGCACCTAAGCAATCTGCATCCGGTCGAGTTACATTTTTAGTTATTGCTGGAATCGTCATTCTGGCTGCAATCGTTTGGTCAAAGTCGGGAAAAGCAGGCGATGATGCGGCACCAGCTCCATCAATGTCAGCATCAGTAACGGCTTCGGCATCAGCTACTGCAACAGAAACCGCATCTACTGTTACTGCCGTTGCAGCTCCAACAAAGTTTGTTGCACTCAAGAGTGCAGATGGTTTAAAACTTCGCTGGATTGCACCAACAGCCACTGATGGATTAACCGGCTATAACGTAGAAGTTCGCGCAAGTGGAAGTGGAGATTGGACAACAATCGCTTCAGTTCCAGCTGATCAACTGAGCCAAAACGTAACAAAGAGTGGTGATACTGGTTGGACACAGTTCCGTGTTTCATCTGTCTACTCAGATGGCCAGATTGCATCCGCAACTGTTTTTGGAATTCCTGGTGAGTTCAAGTAAAAAGTGTTAGAAATAAACCCTCACAATTTTGTGGGGGTTTATTTTTTTTACAGATTCCTAAAGCTTTAAAATAATTGCATCGACATACGCTCGCACTCCAGCTGGCACCAAGTGCACGCCATCTGGAGCAAAGTATTCAGGATGGCCAGATGAAATAGCCGCCCAATCTATGAGCTGTGCGCCATATTGCTCGGCATAGGTTGCTATCAATGCATTATTTGCATCACGCCAGCCCCGGGGAACGGCAGTATTTACGACGATAATCTTTGGTTGATTTTTTACTTCTTCAAAGATTGAAATTACTTGAGTTTCGGTTAACTTGTTGTTATTTCCCAAGTTAAAAATTACTGTCGATCCAATCATGTTAGCTTTATCGTGAGTCATGACTTCGACGAGTTCAGGTGCTTGGCGTCCAACACGTGCATTAATTAGAGTGATGTGATTTCGTAAATCAAGTTCATGTCGAATTCCCAGTATGACTGAGTCACCAGTCACCCAAAGCCCAGGTTGCATATTTGGGGATTGAACTGGAGGTGACATTTCAGTTGGTGTACTCAGTTCAGATTTAATATCAGCCATAGCCCGATCGCTTTGATTAATTGCATGAATGCTTAATCCACTTAATGCGATTACAATCGAAATAGAGCTCAACACTAGTGAGCTTTTCTGTCTCCATTGGACGCGCTTGGTGCGGTACTTCATTCCCTTGAACCAGTATTCAACCAAACCAGTACGTATTGGAAGTTCAACTAAGCGAAGTGAAATATCTGCGAGCGCAATAACTATAAGTATACGTAAAGCAAACAGCGCCCACGTCGAGCCTTCTAAGTCAACGCTTGGTCGCGTAACTTGGAAAACCACCCAGTGCCATAGATAAATTGCATAGGAGCGCTCTCCAACCCAGACCATAATTTTGCTACTCAAAATTGGTGCAAATCGAGATGCTGGGTGCACTATCGACGTAATGATTGCGCACCCAAAAATTCCAGCAAGTGGAAATGCCAACTTATAAAGAGTTGGATCGTTTTCATTAATGAAGAGGAACGTTGCAATAATTCCAATAAAACCAAAAATACCGATTCCATCAATAAAATCCTGGGCTCGTTGATTTACATTTTCATTGAGATTTTGAGGCACCCAACTAACAGCTAAAGCCGCTCCCAGAAACAGGCCAATGCTGTGGGTATCTGTACCAAAGTAAACGTGACTAATTCGCGAAGCACCAGCAGCATCAACTTGAAATGAGAGAACTAATAAAGCAATACCCGAGACTGCGGCAATAAATAGGGCTGCGCCTGGAATCTTATTTTTGCCAAAGTAACGAAGCACAAGTAGCAAAATTAATGGCCAAACGAGGTAGAACTGCGCCTCCACACCTAAAGACCACGTGTGTTGCAGCAGTGGAGGCCTAGCGATGGAATCGAAGTAATCCGTGTGGCGAAATACCAACCACCAGTTCATTCCACCAAAAAGTGCAAAGGGTGTATCGGTGACAAAACGGCGCATGGTCTCCGGTGCCCACAAACCAATATAAACAGTTGTTGCAATAATCATAAAAACCAGAGGAGGTAATAATCGCCGAACGCGTGCCTTGTAAAAAGCGCGCAGATCTAAACCTCCGCTGCGCGCAATTGAATCAAGCAGCAAGCGAGTAATGACGTAGCCAGAGATTACAAAAAACAGGTCAACTCCGAGAAAGCCACCTGGTATCCATGCAAATCCCAAGTGATACAACATGACCGCAACTACTGCGACGGCACGCAAGCCATCGATGGCAGGGATATATCGGATTCCGCGGGCAGTAGCCATGCATTAACTACTTAGTTCGTGAAGTTTTCTTTGCAGCTGCCTTCTTAGTTGCGGTTTTCTTAACCGGCTTCTTTGCTGCTTTCCTTGGTGCACTGATTGCAATTTTAGTGCGTTCACTAGAGACCTTAATTGGCCCGGTATCGATGATTGAATCATCGGGATTTAGATTTTCAAGGACACTTTTTTGTAGATCGGCTAGGCGAGTAAATGCCGACTCAAGGCGCGAACGAGATTGGCGGATTGCACCTTCTGCAGCATCAAGTGATTGGGTTTGAATCTTATAAAGACGTTCTGCTTCGCCCATAACGCCGTTCAACCATTGGCGATAATTTGAAACTTCCGCAGTAGCTTCACTAACGATTCGTTCACCTTCACGACGTGCCTGTGTCGTGAGTGAGGCACCCTCACGTCTTTTTGATTCAATCAATGCTTCTGCGTCGGCTTCAGCTTGAGCCAGCAATCCAGCCGCTTCATCTTCAGCGGTCTGAATGTATTTGCGACCACGAGATTCAGCCCCAGATAAAATTGAGCGAGCTTTTGCATCAGCGGCTTCAATCTCTTCCTTGGTGATTCGATTTGTCTCTGCAACTAAGCGAGTTGAAATTGAATGGGCTTTACTTTCACGAGCTTGAGCCGACTTAATCATCGCCATCGCAGTTTCGGTTGCAAGGATTTCAAACTCTTCTTTACTTAAGCCGGTGATATCACGACGAGAGCGTAGGTCAGATAATTGAGATTCAAGTTCGCGGATGCGATCAACTGACGATGGCGCTTCTGGCTCATCGCCTTTAAATCCAACCCAATTAAGGAAGGAGTTCTTCTCAGCCATTGCACACCTCACTACTCGCCAACTTAGAGCCTTAGGTTAGAGCAATGCCTTACTTACTGTAAATCGCCACCGAAATGGCTACATACTGCGAAATCCACGCTGCCAGCACGAAGATATGGAAGAGCTCATGGAAGCCAAAGTACTTCGCGGTTTTGCCAGGGCGCTTGAGTGCGTAAAAAATCGCCCCTACCGAATAGAACAAGCCACCAATAACAATGGGCAGTAAGACCCATAATCCGCCTGCGCGATAGAGCGCAGGCATATATGCAAGTGCAACCCAACCGAGAACTAAATAATTTGCAACATAGAGCCATCGGGGTGCATTGAGCCAAAAAATGCGCATTGCGACTCCCGCGGCGGCACCTATCCATACAACCAATAAAAGTATGTCTCGGCTTTTACCATCCAGCAATGCAACGGCAAAAGGTGTGTAAGAGCCTGCAATAAGTAGATTGATATTGGCGTGATCCCATCGACGCCACATCTTCTTTTTAGATGGAACCCACGGTACGCGGTGGTAAACGGCAGAAACGCTAAAGAGCATGATTGCAGTGATGGAATAAATTGCAACCGCAAACTTGAGCGATGATTTACTTAAAATAAATAAAACTAATGAGGCGATAATGACAACCGGAGTTGCGCCTAAGTGAAACCAACCGCGTAACTTTGGCGGCGCAAGTTGCTGTTCGCTCATAAGGCAAGCCTACGCCTGTATCAGGTTTTAATCTCAAGCAAGGCGCAAATCTCGACAAAATTGGAATGCGCTGATAAGAATAGCCAATGACCTATAGATCAGAAATCTTCGAAATCAGCGACCTTTATATCGACCAAGCTGCGGCGCTCAGCCCAATGGACTGCACATACCTGGGTAATGGATTGCATCAAGACAAACTTGATGACTTTTCAATTGCTGGCGCTGGCGTTTCTGCGAATTTAACCCGCGAAACTTTGAAAAAGCTTGCAACCATGCAGCCAATTGATGAGATTGATCGAATTGCTAAGACTGTTATGACTGAGCGTCTTGAGTCCGGGCTGGCACTTCACGACAGCCAAGAGTCATTTGTGCTGTGGAATGTCCTGGCATCACCTCCATCAAATATTCGTTCAATCTTTGAGTTAATGCCTAAGAAATCTGAACTAGATTTTGACAACATAGCCAAGCGTCTAGCTGCAGTCGATGTGGCACATAAGCAGTGGCTTGAAACGATTTTTAGCGTTGCGAAGAATGGCAAGACAACTGCCCAACGTCAAGTTAAAGGCGTTATTGATCAACTCGAAAGTTATGCCAATGGTGGATATGTCCAGATGTGTAAAAACTTTGATCCAGATGAAAAGTATCCAGCGATGCATGAAGCTGCACTTTTAGCTGCACAGTCCTCGGCTGCGACTGCACTTGTACTCAAGAATGATTACCTACCAATTGCAACTCCGAATGATGCTGTAGGTGCTGACCGTTACGCCGTGTGGTCTCGATATTTCA
>WLKQ01000028.1 GCA_009701185.1 Actinomycetota bacterium
ACATGCCTTACGCACTAGACGAACACCAACCGCGCGATCACCTTCAAAGCCCAAATCATTATCAAGGGCTGCGGCAGCATGAACTAATGCAGCGCCTCCGCCAACAACGATTCCCTCTTCAACTGCTGCACGTGTTGCTGAGATTGCATCTTCAAGTCGGTGCTTCTTCTCATTGAGTTCAACCTCAGTGTGCGCACCAACTTTGATAACGCAGACGCCACCAGCAAGCTTGGCTACACGCTCTTGCAACTTCTCTTTATCCCAAGAGGAGTCAGAGTTTTCAATCTCCTTGCGAAGCTCTGAAACGCGAGCAGCGACTGCTCCCTTATCTCCAGCGCCTTCGATAATCGTTGTTGCATCCTTTGAGACCACGATGCGACGTGCGCGCCCTAAGTCTTCAAGAGTCGCAGCATCTAACTTCATTCCAACTTCAGCAGAGATAACTTGTCCGCCAGTAAGGGTTGCGATGTCTTGCAACATTGCCTTACGACGATCACCAAAGCCAGGTGCCTTAACAGCAACTGAAGCAAAGACTCCGCGCATACGGTTAACAACTAGCGTAGAGAGGGCTTCACCTTCGATGTCATCGGCGATGATTAATAGTGGCTTTGATGCAGCCGATACCTTCTCAAGAATTGGTAGCAAATCTGCGAGCGCAGAGATCTTTCCCGCTGAGATTAGTACGTAAGCATCTTCAAGGATTGACTCCATGCGATCTTGATCTGTAACAAAGTAAGGAGAGATGTAGCCCTTATCGAACTGCATACCTTCAGTAAATTCCAGATCCAAACCAGTTGTGGATGCCTCTTCTACAGTGATGACACCATCTTTGCCGACGCGATCCATTGCCTCAGAGATTAGATCTCCAATTGCGCGATCTTGTGCAGAGATAGTTGCAACATCGGCAATCTGTGCCTTGCCACTTACGGGCGTAGCTTGTGCGCGAAGCTTTTCAGAGACTGCAGCAACTGCAGCTTCGATTCCAGCTTTAATATCCATTGGCTGTGCACCAGCGGCTAAGTTGCGAATACCTTCTTTAACCATTGCCTGCGCAAGTACAGTCGCAGTTGTAGTTCCATCACCGGCGACATCGTTGGTCTTAGTTGCAACTTCTTTAACTAACTGTGCGCCCATGTTTTCAACTGGATCAGAGAGTTCAATCTCTTTAGCAATTGTCACACCATCATTTGTGATGATTGGAGCGCCGAATGATTTAGCGATAACTACGTTACGACCTTTAGGCCCAAGAGTTACCTTGACTGTGTCGGCAAGAATATTGACGCCACGTTCCATTGCTCGACGAGCGTTATCGTCGAATTGAAGGGACTTTCCCATCTACTTCTCGATTACAGCGAGAATGTCGCGAGCTGAAAGCACCAAGAGGTCATCTCCACCATGCTTGATTTCAGTTCCGCCGTATTTGCTGTAGAGAACAACGTCTCCAACTTTGACATCCATTGGAACGCGTACGCCATCATCAAAGCGACCTGGTCCTACAGCGATGACAACGCCTTCTTGCGGCTTCTCTTTAGCTGTATCTGGAATAACTAAACCTGATGCTGTAGTTGTCTCAGCCTCGCTGGTCTTGATAACGATGCGATCTTCAAGTGGCTTAATGGCCATGTCCATAACTCCCTTTGCGTTGTTTTCCTCGTGCGGGCCTAGTTAGCAGTGTGGGCCCGTGAGTGCTAACGCAAGGTTAGAGGTGCCTATTCCCAAGGGCAAATCGGGTCTAGGACAGGCTTATAACCCCCACTGGCAGGCTGGAATCGGCATCAAAGGCGATTGGGCTGGGGGCACGGTTAGCTGCGACCATCAGGGAGCCAAGGGCTGCGACCATGGCACCGTTGTCGGTGCACAGGCCAGGGGCTGGAATCCGAAGGCGAATGCCGGCCTTTTCGCAGCGCTGCATAGCTAGCGCCCGCAAACGGGAGTTAGCTGCAACTCCCCCGGCTATTACTAGCGAATTAATTCCTGTCGCCTTACACGCGGCCAAAGATTTCAACAATAAAACATCGACGATCGCCTCTTGGAAAGATGCCGCCACATTGGCCTTTGCATAATCAGGTGTTGCCTCCAAATATCTAGCGACTGCGGTTTTTAACCCTGAGAAAGAAAAATCGTAAGGACGGGTCTGCCAATCATTAGATGTAGTGAGACCGCGAGGAAAATCAATTGCCTGTGCATCTCCGGTTTGCGCTAATGCATCGATTGCTGGGCCGCCTGGAAAACCTAACTTCATCACACGTGCAATTTTATCGAAAGCTTCACCGGCTGCATCATCCATCGTTGCACCAAGTTTAGTAATTGATGCGGTTATGTCATCGACTTGTAAAAGCGATGAGTGACCGCCACTCACTAAGAGCGCAATAGTTGGATCTAAAGGTTCGTCATGTGTTAAGAAATCGACGCTGATATGAGCGGCTAAATGATTAACTGCATAAATAGGTTTATCCAGCCCAAGAGCTAAGCCAGTTGCTGCGCTAACCCCAACTAAAAGTGCGCCGACTAAACCAGGACCTGCGGTAACGGCAACTGCATCAATATCCTTGAGTGTGAGCTTGGAATCTTTCAGTGCTTTCTCAATGGTTGGCTGCATAGCTTCTAGATGTGCACGACTGGCAATCTCTGGAACTACTCCGCCAAAGCGTGCATGCTCTGCAACACTTGATGCAATGACATTTGCTAGCAAAGTGCGGCCGCGCACAATACCAACAGCAGTTTCATCACATGAAGTTTCGATTCCTAAAACTATTGGCGCAGTCATTGCAACTCTTTTCGCATAACAAGTGCATCGAGGCCAGCTCCGTAATAGTTAGTTCGCACTGAGATTTCCTGATAACCGAGTTGCTGATATAGGGCGATTGCCGCAGCGTTCTCGACTCCAACTTCTAGCATCATTGCATTGGACTCTTTGTTGATAGCCCAACTCTCTAACTGCGCCATAAAGGCCTTTCCTATGCCGGCTTTACGATGCGCCGCCAGTACCCCCACAGTCAATACATCGGCTTCAACACCAGGGGCTGGGACCATAACTCCGGCATAACCGATAATTTCATTGGCATCATCTACTGCTACAAGAAAGAAGTGTGTACGAGGGACGCCTTTGAACTCTTCTTTGAACTGCCCCATCGACCATGGTGAGTCTGCAAATAAGGTTTTTTCCATAGAAACTAGAACGGGAAGATCTAGAACAGAGGCCTCTCGAAAAGTTGTCATCTATCTGACGTCGCCACTGCATCTGGATGTCGCAAGTAAATTGGTTCGGCAAACTCTTGTTTCAATGCAACTAAGGCAATCAAATCTGGAAAGAGATTGTTACGTATCTCATTACCAACAACATCAATCGGAAAACTAACTGCTGGATTACCAACACGCACTCCATCTACATAGCGCGCCCAATAAACTTCTTTACGACGGGCATCAACAGTAATAATGAAATCCTTAGATGTAACCTGCGCTGCGATTGCATCGAGTGAACATACGCCTCGCACTTCTATATTTCTCGATAAAGCAAAGCTGCGCGCAAAAGCAATTCCGATACGCAAACCCGTGAAAGGTCCAGGTCCCATACCGACAACAACTTCATCAATAGCATGACCTTTAATTGCCTCTGATACTAAAGATGGTAATGCTGGACCATGCGCAGTCGCGCCATCTTTATGTCCACTCCATAAAAGCGCACCATCCTCGATAATGGCAACACATGTACGGGAAGTTGATGTATCAATTGCTAATGAAATTGTCATAGAACAAAACCATCCCAGCGCTTACCTATACATGCAATGCTCACCTGTCGAATGTCATCGCTACGATCAATCGTGATTTCTAGGCGATCATCATTGAGTCGCGCTGACTCTGCTCCGCCCCATTCGACAACAGTTACTGCGTTTTCTGTATCTAAATCTAAATCATCTAAATAAAGGCTGGGGTTATTTGTATCCAGTAACCGATAAGCATCCACATGAATCATTGGAATGAGAGCTTTATGAACTCTAGATATAACAAAGGTGGGTGAGGTTATGTCATCAATTCCAAGTCCACTTCCGATGCCTTGGGCTAAAACTGTTTTACCTGCGCCTAAAGGACCGTTCAAGAGCACTAGATCTCCAACTCGCAGATGCTGGGCAAGTGAGGAGCCAAGGGCGAACATCGCTTCAGGGCTTGCAACTGTAATCATTAGGTATTAATAGTAAAGCAAAGAGGGACCTGATTTCCCAGGCCCCTCTTTGTTGTACTAACGAACTAGCGATTAGTTAGTTGTGTAATGCTTCATCCAAGCATATGCAGAAGTACGATCAATTGTTAACAACATTTTCTTGAACGATTGATTGACCTCTAGCTTGTATGGAAGAGCTCCGGTCGATGCAGCTGTGAGAGCGGCGTCGATGACGAATTTGTAGTGAGCGGCAGTGAAGTTTGTATGTCCAGTTCCTGGAGTTCCTGCAATTGGAATTGGTAATCCATCTGCAGTGAACTTAGACCAAGTCTTTGGAGTTACGCTCCACAGCACAGCAAGTTGACGTCGAGGTGCAACATATCCACTTGATTGATTAGCAGCCTTTGCAGCCTCTTTCGCCGCAGCGAAATCTTGCTCATATAGATCTGCCATGCGCTGCACGATTCCAGCAGGTTCTACTGGATCGTTCTGACCCATAAGGACAACTGTTGGGACTTTGATCTTGCCAGTGCTTTGATACATCGTCGCCTTTGACTTCGCCAAAGCTGCAGCGTCAGCCTTGATGCGAGGTGCATCTGGGTTCAATGGATTAAGCGTAGATAACATTCCGGCAATTGCAGTATTTCCACTGAAGCCGGCGTTGTAAATTGCACGATCTGCCGCACTTAATTGCTTTGAATAATCCGTTGTGGAGTTATCAAAGTTACTGCCACCCATCTTGGACTGCATATCGCGAGCGCCTAGAAGAGCGTAGCCAATGACAGCGCTGATGTTCTCAAGAGTTCCAAGTGCTGGAGCATAAGCAAGTGGCCATGCAGTTACAGCAGATGTAGCTGGACCAGCAATGCCATCAAATGATGAGCTCTGTGCACTAATTCCAGCTAAGCGACCAATCAGAAGAAGGGCGCTGCGTGATGGAATTCCATTTGCTTGAAGTGCTAATCCAGATTTACTTGACGTTGTTGGCCAAGCACCTGTTGCAACGCTTGCTTGAAGTGACTTCAGTATGGCTGTGTACTTTTGAATGTCGCCCAGCATCTGCATATCGCCATTGACGCCAGCTGCATAACCAGTCAATTGAATTGATGGATCAAACCAGTTCTTGAGTAGCCACAGTAGATCTACGAAGTACTTGCTTTGAGCATCCCATGCATCAACTGGATTCATAACAGCTGCAGCTGACACTAGCTCTGGATGTTGCTCAGCAAATGCTTGAGTGATTCCTCCACCCATGGAGTAACCCCATGCGACAACCTTCTTTGTGTCAGTGAACTTAGCCTTAAAGATTCCGACGAGTTCAGTATTTGTCTTTACTGCTTCATCAAGATTCCACCCTTGAGTGCTAAAACCAGAGCCAATAACTGCAACGCCTTTATCGGTTAGATACTTAACGAGTACAGGATTATTGGCGGGTGCAATTTGAGCTGATGAATCAATAGTTAATCCAGCTGCAGGAAAGGAGGTATTAGATCCAAATCCATGTGACCAGATTGTGACTGTGCCATTGAACGTTGCAGGAACGCGCATTTCATAGAGCGCACCGTCAGAGGTCGTTCCAGTACATTTTTGTACTGGAGTTGCTCCATCACATGTTGGTCCGGTTGCAACAGCAGCTGTCGCTGGTGATACAACAACTAACGCTGCAAGCAACGAGGTTGC
This sequence comes from Actinomycetota bacterium, assembly GCA_009701185.1. GTDB lineage: Bacteria > Actinomycetota > Actinomycetes > Nanopelagicales > Nanopelagicaceae > Planktophila. The sequence goes on from WLKQ01000028.1 coordinate 5,840, forward strand.
TGAAATGAACGCAAATGCGCGTGATTTAAATGTAGGAGTTCTCATTAGTTTGGTAATCCCTTCGCTGGCATATCTGGACGAGAGTAAGTTGACTTCTCCACTGCACCAGTTCCTGAATCAGTTGTATAAACGGTGTATGTGAATGTGTCATTTGGTACAAGGTCACCAGCTGTATTGAATTTACCGAACCAGTATCCGTTGTAACCAACGTTGCTTGTCTTTGAGTAGTTCAATGGAACTAAACCAGCGTTAGCAAATTTTGCGCCACCAGAATCAAGTGCTGCAAGGAGACCTGCACGAGTCAAGTTCTTTCCTGCTGCCTTTAGGGCTTGAACAGTGAGGAACGCTGAGTTCATACCGATAAGCGCCCAGCTGTTGAACTTGGCCTTTGCGTTGTATACAGCGTGAATTTCCTTGAACTTAGCTACATATTCATCTTTTGGATCTACAACAGATGGCATGAATGACATCGATGTTGCGCCGATGATGTAAGGGGTAGTCGCTGGGTTAATTGAAGCAATATCTGCTCCTACTGAGCCCAGAATCCACTTTGGTGCGTACTGTGCTTTTGCTGCAGCAAGAACTGTGTAAAGAGTTGCAGAAGAAACACCGAATACGATCTGTACTTCGCATCCAGCTGCCTTGAACTTACCAACCCAAGCATCTGGAACTCCAGCTACACCTTGTGAAAGTGATGGATATGCAATCTTTGATGTGAAAGTTAGATTGCCGTGATCTTTATCAAAACCAACGAGGGCATCATCACCGAAATCGTCATCTTGGTAGAGAAGGCAGACTTTCTTATCTGCATATGTCTCTTTAATGTACTTAGACATCAACTTTGCTTCCATTACATATGAAGGCAAAAGTGTTGAAGAAGTTGGATACGCTTTGCGATCGTTGAATCCACTAAAGCCAGTATTGATAAATAGGCTTGGAATTCCACGGCGGCCAAGATTTACTGCATCTGCAACTGCTTGATTGTTCGCAGTTCCAAGAGCGCCGACCATGGCAAATACTTTGTCTTTTCCAATGAGGTCTTGAGTATTTTGAATTGCCTGCTTTGGAAGATAGCCATCATCTTTGACAACGAGTGTAATTTTACGGCCATTTACTCCACCATTGGCGTTGACATAGTCAAAATATGCCTTCATAGCGCCAGGGAGTTGGTTATAGCCGTAGCTTGCAGAGCCCTTCATTGGCAGAGTAATACCAAGCTTGATTGCACTTGATGTTACGCCTACCTCTGCCGCTTGCGCGGGCAATGCAGAAAGTGAGAGTGCACCTGCAGCTATCACCGCTTGAACTATGAGAAGTGTGCGACGAGCCTTACTGGACATGTTGTTCCTTTCATCGAGGGCCCTTGCGGGTTTACGTGCCGTTCCTTACTAACTTCGTTCCAAACCTACTGATCTAGCGATGATGTCGCGCGCGAAGTTTTTCAATCGGTCCCTTGGGAGCAAGGAAAACCGTCAAAATCAAGAGCGCACTGACAATCAGTTCGGGCAATAACATAGCCGTATTCTCCGATCCGCTCCACAGATGTGAGGCTGAGGAGGCGATTTCAGGTATAGCGACCAATGCTAATGAGCCAATCATTACACCCCCAAGGGTGTTTACACCAGAGAGGACGGCCCCAGTCGCAAGGGAGAATGAGAGGGCCAACGGGAAGGCGCTGGGGGAAACATTGTTGGTAATCATGGCTAAAAGAGCCCCGGCGAGTCCGGCCACGCCAGAGCTGATAGTGAAGGCCAGGACTTTAGAGGCGCCAATACGAATCCCAGTCAGCTCAGCGGCTACGGCATTGCTCTTAACTGCCCGCCACATTCGGCCATAACGCGAATGCAAAATATTGCGAACAAACCACATCATTATTAACGCAGCAATTGTTGCGATCCAGAAGAACCACTTATATTGCGTAAAATCCGAGCCAAGCGATAACGGTGGCCAACCCACGCTAAATGAAATTCCTTGTTCGCCACCTAAGAATGAAAACTGGCTTGCTATCGAGGGTAAACCAACGGCTAATGCCAGTGTTGTTCCAGCAAGATACGGACCAGATAATCGAGCAGCGGCAACTCCTAACAATGCACCAAAAAACGCTGTTACTAAAACCGCTGTTACAAAACATAACCAAATTGGCAAGTGCGCATAAATCTGTGCAAGAGCTGCGGCATATGCGCCAATAGCTAACAGTGCGCCGTGGCCCAGTGAAATTTGTCCAGAGTAACCAGTGAGCAGAATAATTGAAGCGATAGCAACTACGTAGACTGCAACCGTTGCACCTTGAAATGAACGCCACTCATCCACAACATTGCTTAAGAAAAAGACGAAGAGCCCAATGAGAGAGAATCCAATGGCGGTTCTAAATCGTAAGTTTTGTAATTTATGCACGACGGCCACCTTTGACGCCAATAATTCCCTGCGGGCGAACAATCAGGATCACTATCAGAATTAAAAACGCAGAGAAAAATACAAGTGATCCACCTATGTACATCAAAATGAAAGCAAGAATAATTCCAAGAGTAAGTCCACCTAAGACTGCACCAATCAAGCTTTCAATTCCACCGATGACCGCAGCTACAAAGCCAAAAACAAGCAGCAAACTAAATTCGAAAGACTCTGGTGAAATCGCACCTGAACCATTTGTAGTCTGCAATATTCCCGCTGCAGCACCTGCTGCACCAGATATTGCCCATCCGGCAGTTCGAATTAAATCTACGCGAACGCCGGCAAGACGTGAGATTTCTGGGGCGTACGAGGATGCTCGCAGTGATAAGCCCAGATTGGTTCGCTGGAAGAGGTAGGTCAACAAAACCATCAATACCAGCACGATTCCAAGAATCAATACCCGCATAGGCGAAAGTGCGATTACTTGCCCACTTACAACAAAGCCCCTATCGGAAATTGGGGGTGGGATTGAACCAATCCGATCACCATAGGTGAAGTTAAGAATGGTTTTAATAATTCCAAGTAAACCTAGTGTTGCAATAATCGGTAAGAAAATCTCTTCGCCTTTGTCACCAGAGCGCTTGAGAAGCGGGCGCAATAAAAAGTATTCAGTTAAAGCAGAAAAGAGCGCTCCGGCAAACATTGCAAGCGGTAGGGCAATCCAAAAAGATATCTCTCTGGCAAGAATGGATGCGCCAACGAACGATGACGCTAAAGCTAATCCGCCTTGTGCAAAGTTAACAACTCGCGTACTGCGCCATACTAAAACGATTGCAATCGCCATTAATGAATAGATTGATCCGGCAGTGATTCCTATGAGCAGAGTGTTTATAAATTGAAACATAATCAGTATCCCAAGTAAGCCGCGCGCACTTGCGGATCGGCCATAAGTGATTGGGTGGTTCCAGTAACTGCAACTTTTCCTAAGTTCAAAACAACTCCAAAATCTGCAATCTTTAATGCGCCCATGGCATTTTGTTCAACGAGGACTACGGTCAATCCCATTGACGTAGTCAAATCTCTAATCGTTTGAAAAATCTGCTCGATAACCAACGGAGCTAAACCTAAGGATGGCTCATCTAAAAGTAGTAGCTGTGGTTTAGACATCAGCGCACGACCAATGGCCAACATTTGTCGCTCTCCTCCAGATAATGAATCTGCACGTTGACTTAAACGCTCGCCAAGTCGCGGAAATATAGAAGTTATTTGTTCTTTAGTTTCACGTGCCTCTTGCTTATTTTTACGCCAAATTGCACCGAGCTCTAAGTTTTCATTAACGGTTAACTCTGGAATAACCGCTTTACCTTCTGAAACATGTGACACCCCATGCCTGACAATTGACTCAGGCTTTGAATGAAGAAGATTGTGCTCATTCCATGTTGCGTGCCCCTGGGTCGACTTGTTCAGGCCCGAAAGCGCCCGCAATAAGGTGGTCTTGCCAGCGCCATTAGCCCCAATAACGGCGGTTAACTGCCCCTTGGCAACCGAGAAGGAGACATTATTGATGGCACAGATTGCACCATGATGAATAGTGAGCTCTGAAACGGTCAGCGTCATCTACGCCCCCGTTCCAAGATAGGCAGCAATAACTGCAGGATCTCGACGAACAGTTTCTGCACTGCCGCTTGAAATGACTTCACCAAAGTTAAGAACATACAACTTGCTGCAGACGCTCATGACAACATCCATGTGGTGTTCAACTAATAGCACTGACATCTGTGCACTTAAATTACGAATCAAGAGATTCATCCACTCAATATCTTGAGTTCCTAATCCCCCGGCAGGTTCATCTAACATTAAAATCGAAGGCTCACTGACAAGTGCACGAGCTATCGCAACACGCTTTGTATCTGGATAAGAAAGCGTATCTGCGCGACGGTCTGCAAGAGCTCCAGCATAAACACGCTCTAGAGCAACTCGTGCACGTTCTCGAATTCGTTTCTCATCTTTGCCATTACGTGCAAGGGCTGCAGAGATTAATCCCGTGCGCGCTAAGTGTTGGGCGCCAATCATGACGTTTTCTAATACTGTTAACTCGCCAAAGAGACCAACGCCTTGCAATGTGCGTGCAATTCCAATATCAACCAAATTATCGGTTCGAGGGAAATCTTGCTCATGCCCATCGAGAAAAAACTTTCCATGATCAGGCCGAACTAATCCGCAGAGCGCATTAAATAAAGTTGTCTTGCCCGCACCATTCGGTCCAATTAAACCTACGACTTCATTCTTACCAATTTCACAATAGACATCATTGAGGGCCCGCAAACCGCCAAAGGAGACTGTTACTCCCTCGACGCGCAGCGCTGCAGTATTAGTAGACATGAGGTGCATAGATTCTAGGCACCCGCGGCCCAATCCGTGTGGTCATTTCATAGTTAATTGAGTCTGATGCGCGCGCCCAATCATCGGCTGTGTACTCACCGTGAGAGCCATCGCCAAAAACTATGACCCAATCCCCAGATTGGGCAGTTGAGTCCACTCCTAAGTCGACAACAAACTGATCCATGGAGACGCGGCCCAGAATTGGCGCTTTTTTGCCCTCTTGTGTGACGCCAGCACCTTGGGAATTACGGGGAATACCATCGGCGTAGCCCATTGCCACAATCCCGACCTTTGTTTGCCTTTCTGTAATTGCAGAAGCGCCATATCCAACGGCTGATCCGGCAGGGACGGTTTTTACTAAGTGAAGTTTTGCGCGCACTTGCATTGCAGGTTTTAACCCCAACTCTTTGCTTGAACCAAGTGTGTTGACGTCTGGGCTTAAGCCATACATCGCAATTCCTACGCGTACTAAATCAAAAGCAGCAGCATGATTCTTTAACGTTGCCGCTGAATTTGATAAGTGCTTGATCGGCGGATTAACTCCCACTGCAGCTAAGTCTGCGACCATCTGATTAAATCTCGCCAACTGATCACGATTTTGTTGTTCATCAGGTTCATCGGCGCGCGCAAAGTGTGAAAAAACTCCAGTTATGTCTAGGTGCGATAAATCGAGAGTTAAAAACTCCTGCCACTCATCAAGAAAACCACCTCGAGTCATCCCTGTGTCGAGTTCAATATGAACTCGTGGTTTAACTTTTAACAAGGAAATTTCATTGAAAGCCTTAATTGATGAAATAGCAACATCAATGTCGTGGTTGACTGCGGCTTGAAAATCTGATCCGGGTGAAACTAACCAAGCAAGAATGGGAATGCGAACCCCACGAGTGCGAAGCAAAATTGCTTCTTCCAGTAAAGCTACACCTAGCCAATCCGCTCCTGCACGTTCGGCCGCAAGACCTACTTCGATTAAACCGTGACCATATGCATCTGCTTTAACTACTGCTAAAAGCTCCGCTGCGGATTGAGATTTTAAAAAGGCAATATTTGCTGCGATTGCAGAGGTATCAATTCGTGCTTCGGCGCGATGTTCCATTAACTTCGCTCCACAATCACCATTGCAGATGCGATACCTGCATCATGCGAGAGCGATAAATGTACGGTGGCACCGTCAACAAGGTCAGCGATTTCGCCACGGAAGAGAAAGGCTGGCTTACCACTTTCTAAGTTAATAACTTCAGCATCATGCCAAGGCAAAGCTTTACCTACATTGAGGGCTTTATAGAGGGCTTCTTTTGCGGCAAAACGTGCAGCTAGAGAGTGGATGGGTTTTATTCCTTCTGCTGAGGTAAAAAGCTTTGTCAGCAAACCTGGAGTGCGTTCGATGGAGGATTTAAAGCGCTCGATATCTACCACATCGATTCCGATTCCATCAATCATGGTTTAAGCCTAGTGCAGTTGACTCTTCGAAGGAACATAGCGATCTGCGGCAATCACAGCGACCAAGAGAGATGAACCAATAAAGAGGCCACCCAATAAATCTGTGAACCAATGAGTGTGTCGAATAAGTGAAACTACGCAAATAGTTAAGGAGATTAAGACGACTCCTGCACTTGCCAATCGTCCTTGAAATCTGTCAACGCGTGCATACCGATAAATCAAATAAGCCAAGATTCCCCATGACAAAACTGCATTAGATGCATGGCCACTTGGATACGACATTCCACCAGCGTGTAATAGATCGAAGCCATCACGTGGCTTAGTACGACCTAAAAAGATTTTAAATACCCCGACAACTCCATTGAGTGCAAGAAGTGAGAGTAGAGCTAAATTTAAGGGACGCCACGTTTTAAATTTATAGGCGATGAAGGCTGCAGCAAGTAATAAAACAGTTGCAGTCAACCAACGAAGACCCAAGTCATCAAGTCTTCGCAATAGAAAGCCTGAAAAACCATCAAAGCGCGGTCTATGAGTTCGATTAACGTGATTATCAAAATTTACTAATGGACCATAACTCATGACTTGTTGAGTGACTATCAAAAAACCTACAAATAGAAGTGACGACCAACGAAGTGCCCGAAACATTTGAGCCTTGCGCATTTATTCCACCGTGACTGACTTAGCTAAATTTCTAGGCTGATCTACATCGTTTCCACGTACAACAGCCATCTCATAAGCAAAGACCTGCAGCGGAACTGTCGCAAGTACTGGCTGGAATAACGCAGGAACAACAGGTATCCGAATAATGTGTTCAGCGCCTTCAACTGCTGCTCCTTCTTCGGCAATAACAATTACTCTGGCCCCACGCGCCTTCACTTCTTGAATATTGCTGAGCATTTTTTCATCCAATGCATGGTCATGGCCTACCGGCAAAATTGCAATAACGGGTGTTCCTTCATCAATGAGGGCAATGGGTCCGTGCTTAAGTTCGCCACCAGCAAATCCTTCAGCATGTATGTAGGCAAGCTCTTTAAGCTTAAGTGCGCCTTCTAGTGCAACTGGGTAACCAATATTTCTTCCTAGGAATAAAACTATGTTGTTGCTGGCAAAACTGCGAGTGAGCGCACGCAATGGCTCAACGGTTTCTAGAATCTGTTCGATTTTTCCTGGAAGCTCCAAAAGTTCGTTGTATAAACTCTCAACGACTTCATCGCTTAAAGATCCATTGACTTGGGCTAAGTGCAGACCAATCAAATAGACGGCAATCATTTGAGTTAATAGTGCCTTCGTTGATGCAACTGCAATTTCAGGGCCAGCATGTGTGTAAAGGACTGCATCAGATTCACGTGGAATAGTTGAACTATTGGTATTACAAATAGCCAGAACACGCGCACCTGCAGCTTTTGCATGACGCACTGCCATTAACGTATCCATGGTTTCACCTGATTGCGAGATTGCAATGACAAGTATTCCTGAATCAATAATCGGATCGCGATATCTATATTCGCTAGCAATCTCTACTTCTACCGGAATTTTGGCCCACTTTTCAATTGCATATTTTGCAACCATTCCAGCGTGATACGCCGTTCCACACGCGATAACAACAATCTTTTTAATTGCACGAATCTCATCTGGGCTCATGTGCAATTCATCGAGCAGAATCTGCTTGTTATCGCTTAAGCGACCGATCAACGTATCTGCAACTGCCTTTGGTTGCTCATAGATCTCTTTGAGCATGAAGTGCGTAAATCCACCTTTTTGTGCCGCAGATGCATCCCATGAAATCTCATACTCTTTAGGAGTAATCTCTCTGCCATCTAAATCAGTAATGTGAACTGATGTAGGGGTCATCGTTACAACTTCATCTTGACCTAACTCAATTGCTCGCTTGGTGTAGTCAATAAAAGCTGCAACATCAGATGCCAAAAAGTTCTCTCCCGCACCCAGGCCTACAACCAGTGGTGAGTTTCTGCGAACTCCAACAACAACATCGGGTGCATCGGCATGTATTGCAACTAGAGTGAAGGAGCCGCGAAGCGCCTTAACGCCCTCACGCATTGCCGCAGAAAGATCTCCGTTATGTTCTTTCCGTAGATCACTCAATAAATGCGCAACGGATTCCGTGTCTGTTTGTGATGAAAATTTGTGACCGCGAGATTCAAGCGTTGCTCGCAGCTCAGTGTAATTTTCAATAATTCCATTATGGATAACGGCTAACTTACCTTCGTTATCTACATGCGGGTGAGCATTGCGATCGGTTGGTCCACCATGTGTAGCCCAACGTGTGTGACCGATTCCAGAGTGAACAATGGGAAGTGAAGCATCTAAAGCATTCTCTAAATTAGCGAGCTTGCCCGCCTTCTTTTCAATAAATAATTTATTTGGCGTTCCGAGGGCTATACCTGCGGAGTCGTAGCCACGATATTCAAGTCGGCGTAGACCCTCAATGAGCGGAGTAACAGCAGATTGCGGCCCTGTGTATCCCACAATTCCACACATAAGCGCTTACCCCAGTTCGGCTTTGACTACATCTGCAAGTGAACGAGCAATTTCTTCGGCAAGGTTATCACTGGCGGCTTCAACCATTACTCTGACAAGGGCTTCTGTCCCTGATGCGCGCAATAAGACACGTCCGCTATCCCCTAAGCGTTCTTGCGCGGATTTCACTGCAGCTGCAATGACAGCAGACTCATTCAGCAAAGCTTTATTAACATCCTTAACGTTGATCAGGATTTGAGGAAAGCGGACCATTGAGGCTGCAAGTTCTTGCAGGGTTTTTCTGGTAAGCACTACCTCTTGCAAAAGTTGCAGTGCCGTTAGTACGCCATCGCCTGTATTTGCTAAGTCGCGCATAATCACATGGCCAGATTGTTCACCGCCAAGTGAATAATCATTGGCAATCATATTTTCTAGAACATAGCGATCACCGACTGGGGTTGTTACTACGTCGATTCCTGACTCTCTCATCGCATGCATAAAACCAAGGTTGCTCATAACCGTTCCAACAACTGTGTTCTTGTTGAGTTTTCCACGAGCTTTAAATCCACGTGCCAAAATCGTAAGAATATGATCGCCGTCGATTTCATTGCCGGCGGCATCAATTGCTAAACATCTATCGGCATCACCATCATGGGCGATTCCAACATCAGCGCCCTCTTTCAGTACCGCCGAACGAAGCTGGTGTAGATGCGTTGAACCGCAGTCATCATTAATGTTCCAACCATTAGGTTGATTAAAGATTGCAATTACCTCTGCACCTGCGCGGCGATAAGCCTCTGGTGCAACGAAAGATGAAGCACCGTTGGCACAATCAACAACTATCTTTAAACCTTTAAGTGGTGTCTCAACCGATGCCAGTAGGTGCTTTAAATACCGTTCAGTGGCAGTGTCATCATTGATTGCACGACCTACACCGCGACCTGTTGGACGCTTCCACTCTTCACCCATACGCGCTTCAATACGCGCTTCAATTGCATCGTCGAGCTTTCCACCACCGCGAGCAAATAATTTGATTCCATTGTCTGGCATTGCATTATGCGATGCGCTGATCATTACGCCTAGATCGCACATGGATTCTGCAACTAAATGAGCAATCGCAGGAGTAGGTAATACACCAACGCGATAGACATTGATTCCAGCACTAGTTAAACCGGCTACAACGGCAGCTTCTAGAAACTCACCTGATGCGCGTGAATCTTGACCAACAATTGCCGTTGGCTGGTGGTCTTTATTTGATGAGCTCTCAACCAAAATATGGGCAGCGGCAACAGAGACATCTAATGCGATTTCTGCAGTGAGTTCGCTATTGGCTAAGCCGCGAATTCCATCGGTACCAAAGAGTGCCATCGGAACTCCCTCGTTAAATGTGAATTAGCGCTTGCTGTATTGAGAACGCTTACGTGCCTTCTTTAGGCCGTACTTCTTGCGCTCAATAACACGTGCATCACGTGATAAGAATCCAGCCTTTTTAAGTGCTGGACGGTTTGCTTCTTCATCAATTTGATTCAATGAACGTGCAACACCTAAACGAAGTGCACCAGCTTGACCAGAAACTCCGCCACCATTGATGCGAGCAAAAACATCGTATTGGTTTTCAGCACCTACTGTGCGAAATGGCTCTGAGACTGATTGTTGGTGAACCTTGTTTGGGAAGTAATTTTCTAAAGTTTTTCCATTAACAACCCACTTGCCGGTTCCTGGTACTAAGCGAACGCGTGCAACTGCCTCTTTACGACGACCTGTGCCGCCACCTGGAGCCTTGATAGCTGGGCGATTA
>WLKQ01000029.1 GCA_009701185.1 Actinomycetota bacterium
CGAATGGTTAGCGATGTAATCATCGTGACTGATCCTTTTCATTGCAAGCGTGCAATGACTATGGCTAATGACCAAGGGATTATTAGCACATGCTCGCCAGTTAAGAGCGGGCCAAATACGATTTCTAACTCGGGATATAAGTATTTATTACGCGAGGCTGGAGCTTATTTAGTCTATATAACCGTCGGCCGGCGTGGAGTTCAAGTCAGTGATCATTTACCCAGTGCCGATATTCTCACTAAGGTTATGCCGTGACGTATAGTCAATTCGATCAAGAGCGCTTCTTAGATGAGCCAGCAAAGCGTGCTGGGCGTACTGAGTTCATGCGCGATCGTGCGCGAGTAATTCACTCTGCTGCGTTGCGTCGTCTAGCTGCGAAAACACAAGTAGCAGTGCCATGGGAAAATGATTTTCAACGCACGCGCTTGTCACACTCATTGGAGTGCGCACAAATTGGTCGCGAACTCGGCGAATCACTGGGAGCCGATCCTGATTTACAGGACACGGCCTGCTTGGCTCATGATTTAGGTCATCCGCCTTTTGGGCACAATGGTGAAGAAGCCCTTGCCGAGTTAGCTAAAGAGTATGGAGGCTTTGAAGGAAATGCCCAAAGCTTCAGATTGCTGGTACGCCTAGAAGCAAAGACCGTAGATGCCAGTGGAAAAAGTGTAGGCCTTAACTTAACTCGTGCATCATTAGATGCTGCAACTAAGTATCCATGGCCACGTTCTCAGAATCCACGCAAGTTTGGTGTCTATGACGATGATATGGAAATATTTACCTGGATGCGTGAAGGTGCCCCAGTCGATAAGAAATGTATTGAAGCTCAAATTATGGATTGGTCTGATGATTGCGCATACTCTGTCCATGATTTAGAGGATGCTATTTTTGTTGGACAGATTTCAGTTAAGAACTTTGAAAATGACATGGCCGATATTTATCGAGTAATGACAAATGATTATGCAAGTGATGCAAGTGCAGCCGAAGCCGAAGATGCGCATAAACGACTTTCGCAGCTTTCGGCATGGCCACATTATTTTGATGGAACTCATAGATCTTTAGCGCGATTAAAGGATTCAACGAGCCAATTAATTGGGCGATTTGTCTTGGCAGCAGAGCTAGAAACTAGAAAGATTCATGGCGATGGAGCACTCTCACGCTACAGCGCAAATCTTGAAATACCTCGCGAACAGATGATCGAAGTAGATTTCCTCAAAGCGATTGCTGGTCACTATTTAATTAATGCAGCGCATTCACAAGATAGATATGCAAAACAACAAATAATTATTGTTGAACTGGTGGAGATGCTGCTGGAGTGCGCACCCCGAGAATTGGATTCAATTTTTCTGCAATCATGGGATAAGGCACACGATGACACTGCACGCATGCGTGTAGTTATCGACCAAGTAGCAGCCCTGACCGATCCCGGTGCCTATGCCTTGCACGCTCGCCTGAAGGCATCTCGGTAAGGTAGAGCCATGGCTGGACGTATACGCGATGAGGATGTGGCATATATCCGTGATCGCGCGCCTATTGATGAAATCGTCGGTGATTATGTTCAACTCAAAAGCGCCGGTGGCGGACAGAAAAAGGGTTTGTGCCCTTTTCACGATGAAAAATCTCCCTCTTTCCATGTAACACCCAGCAAGGGATATTTTCACTGCTTCGGTTGCCAGACCGGTGGAGACGTTATTGCTTTTTTAATGAAAATTGATCACTTAACTTTTTCTGAAACTGTAGAGCGTTTAGCCGATCGTCTGGGTTACACCTTGAGATATGAAGAAGGTGGATCAAGCGGGCCAACTTTTTCTGCTGGCGCACGGTCACGATTGATCTCAGCAAATGCAGAAGCTGCAAAGTTTTATCAAGAGCAGCTAAATTCACCAGCAGCTCAGCACGGTCGAGATCTTTTAACTAAAAGAGGATTTGATAAAGCCGCTTGTGTGTCTTTTGGCGTTGGCTTTGCACCTGATGAATGGGATGCATTAACTAAGCATCTTCGTGCAATTGGATACTCAATCGAAGAGCTTGAAACTGCCGGTCTTTCTAAGATGGGTCAACGCGGGCCAATCGATAGATTTAGAAATCGCCTGACGTGGCCGATTAAAGATATTTCTGGTGATGTTGTTGGCTTTGGCGCACGCAAGTTAGCAAGTGATGACGTAGATCAAGGACCTAAGTATCTCAATACCCCCGAGACACCTATCTATAAAAAGAGCCAAGTTCTCTACGGTTTAGACGTGGCTAAGAAAGAGATCGCTAAGAAGCGCCAAGCAGTCATTGTTGAGGGCTACACCGATGTCATGGCGGCGCAGTTAGCTGGAATTACTACCGCAGTTGCAACGTGCGGAACGGCCTTTGGCGCTGATCACATACGTATTTTGCGCAGATTGTTGATGGATGATGATGCTTTCAGAGGCGAAGTTATTTTCACGTTTGACGGTGATGCTGCTGGCCAGAAGGCAGCGTTACGAGCCTTTAGTGAAGATCAAAAATTTGTGACTCAAACTTTTGTTGCAGTCGAACCAGATGGTCTAGACCCTTGCGATCTACGCCAACAAAAAGGTGATTTAGCGCTACGCGATTTAATTGCTCGACGGGTGCCACTATTTGAGTTTGCGATTCGCAGCGAGTTAGCACACCACAAACTTGATTCAGCGGAGGGAAGAGTAAATGCCCTGAATGCTGCTGCACCATTAGTTGCACAAATTCGCGATAAGTCTTTACGCCCTGAGTACACACGATTGTTAGCGGGCTGGTTGGGTGTTGAAGTTGAAGTGGTTTCAGCCGCTGTGGCTCAAGGCAATAAATCTCGTCCACGTTCTAACGAAGTCGCAGAACAAGCTACTGATGAAAATAATTGGCGACCTGATCCTAATGATGCTCGACTCATTCTTGAGCGCGAAGTTTTAAAGGCACGCTTGCAAGAGCCTCAACTATTTGTTGGCATCTTGTGGAGTGAAATTGAGGCCGATGCATTTACGCATCCTGCATACCGTGAAATGCGCAGAACTATCGATGAAAATCCAAAGCTTTCTCATGGCGAGATTACCGATGAGAAAATTGCAACGATTTTCACGGAGCTAACCGTTGAGCCAATTCGTGCCGATGGAAAGCCAACTGCGGCATATATCGAAAGCATCGTCGCTAGATTGCGAGAAGTTGCAATCTCACGATCAATCGCTGCGTTGAAATCGAGTCTTCAGCGATTAAATCCAGTCGAGAATGAGATCGAATACAACGCTGCATTTACTGCATTGGTGGCCTTAGAAAGCACCCGCCGATCACTGCATGATTTAGCCCTCGGTGGCCTCTAAAACCCCTCAATTTTCGCAACCCTGCCCGTGTGCGCTAGAGTTTGCGCTCGTACTCATTGATCCCTGATAGCTCAATGGCAGAGCAGCCGGCTGTTAACCGGCAGGTTCTTGGTTCGAATCCAAGTCAGGGAGCTTCAACAGGGCCTTTCTCAGGCTGAGGCTTTACTATCTGACTCATGATTCAGGGCTTTCTACAAACGGCAACACATTCGTGGCGCACGCAATCGTGGGCACTTCGTCTCATGCGTTTATGGCTCGGGGTGACATGGATTTACGCCGGATGGGACAAGGCAACAGATTCTGGTTTCTTAACGCGAGGCTCAGCTAGCTTTATCGGGACCCAACTCTCAGGTTATTCAACACAATCACCTATTGGTTTTGCATTTAATAAATTAATTGAGCACGCAGTACCTGTGGGCGTTTTTGTGATGCTCTCAGAGTTTGCTATTGGCTTAGCAACTTTATTGTGGGTAGCACCTACTCTGGCCGCCTTTGGTGGATTTTCCATGTCACTTGGACTTTGGCTAGCCAGCAGTTTCCATGCAACACCTTATTTTTTAGCGAGTGATTCTGCATATGCAGTCCTTTGGCTCTCTTACCTACTACTTATTAGAAACAAACGAAAGGGTTTTTCAATGTCTTTTGAACGTCGCGGAGTATTGCGTGTTGGAATCGTGGCAGCATTAGCTACCGCCTTTGCTGGAGTCGGAAAAGTTTTTACGCCTTCAGTTGTTCAAGAGAGTGCAGCTGCGACAGGTAAAACAAAGATTGTAAAACTAGCATCACTGAAGGTCGGGGCAACAAAAAACTTTGCCCTTTCAAATGGTGCGCCAGCTATTTTATTTAGAACTAAGTCCGGCGTATTTGCATACTCTGCAATCTGTACACACCAAGGCTGCACTGTGAGTTATGCATCGGCGTCGAAGAAACTAAAGTGCCCATGCCATGGGGCGATATTTGATCCTTATGCATCTGGAAAACCCGTTTCGGGTCCTGCAAATAACCCATTAGGTAAAATTAAGGTCGCAGTTGAAGGCGCCTGGGTAGTTCTGGCGTAACTTTTGTAAACAACTAACGCTAGGATTCACCCATGGCACTCTTTCATCTCAGCGTAGCTTTACCGGATCGCCCAGGCTCACTTGGCCTATTGGCCTCTGCCATTGGAGCAGCTGGTGGAGATATTCGCGAACTTGCCGTTGTTAAATCTGAAGGCGGTAGAGGGTATGACAACATTACTGTCGCAGTGCCTGGAAGTGATCCAACTGATTTATTAGACCTACTTAATTCAATAGGTGGAGTAGAAGTAATCTCAATTAGCCCCGTTGCATAATCTCTGCACCTTTACTGGGCACAACTAAAGTTTAACGTCGCGTAGCTGTGCAGCAGATTGCTCTGGTCGCATATCCATAATAAAAGCGCCCATGGCAGATTCAGATCCAGCCAAGTACTTTAATTTGCCAGGTGCACGTCGCACACTTGTGATCTGCCAGTGCAGACGCAGTAAATCACGGCCAGTGCGCACAGGGGCTTGATGCCATGCAGCGATGTATGCCATGTCAATTCCAAAAACACCATCAAGGCGCTTCATAACCTCTAGCGCAATCTCTGGGAATGCATCGCGGTCGGCTTCGGTTAAACCCGTTAAATCTGCAACTGGATTCAATGGTGCAACATGGATTTCAAATGGATATCGTGATGCATAGGGAACAAAAGCGATCCAACGATCATTGCGGGCGATAATGCGCTCTGAATCGCGAATCTCGCGCGCGATTACTTCATCAAATAAAACTTTGCCGTTAGATTCTTTATATTTTTTAGCAGCAGCCAACATCTTTTCAACACGTGGTGGAAGGTAAGAATAAGCATATATCTGGCCATGTGGGTGTGAAAGTGTTACACCAATCTCTTCGCCACGATTTTCAAATGGCGCAATATGCTCAATAAATGCTTCGCGTGAAAGCTCTTCAGTGCGATCTATCCATGCTTCTAATAAAACTCGAACTCGGCCAGGAGCTAAATCTTTAAATGATTTTCCATGGTCAGGTGTAAAGCAAATAACTTCACATTTTCCGGCAGCGGTTCCTAAATCAGTGTCTGGACCCACTTGATCTGGCAGCGCCCAGTCTCCAATCGGCGGCCGAAGTGAAGGCGAGCGATTATCAAAGACAACCACTTCAAAATCAGACTCTGGAATCTCTGTTAATAGTTCCCCAGTTGTTGGACACAAAGGGCACAACTCTTTTGGCGGCAAGAATATTCGTCCTTGGCGGTGAGCTGCCATTGCTACCCACTCATTAACCAGAGGATCTAAGCGCAGTTCACCAATATCAGGTTGATCTTCTTTCGGACGCAGGTCGGCAGTGGAACGAGTTTGATTACCAGTGTCGTAATAACGAATGATGCGACCATCGGCCATCTCGCGATTATTTCGCGTGATGCCGGCCGAAAGTTTTTTACTCTGCGCCATAGTGTCGTAACTCTACCTTTGAGATCAAGTAATCTGCACTTTTGAGCTCCCCAACATTCAAACTTCTCATTAAAGAGTTCTTCACATCCATCGCTTTTAATCGACCCAGTTTAAGGTGCGCTCTACTGCTTTCTTCCACTGGGTATATCCGGCTTCGCGATCGGCAGGAGTGCTTGTTGCAGACCAACGAAGCGACTCTTGCCACTGCGTTCGAAGTTCATCTATCGATGACCAAAAATTAACGGCTAAACCCGCTGCATAGGCTGCACCGAGCGCAGTTGTTTCTGTAATAAGAGGACGCGAAATATCTATTCCCATAATGTCGGCCTGCATTTGCATACACAAAGAGTTTGCAGTTATGCCACCATCAACGCGCATTTCACTCATAGGTACACCGCTATCGGCCACCATTGCCTCCATAACATCGCGAGTTTGATAGCAGATAGCCTCCAGCGCTGCGCGTGCAAGGTGAGCCTTCGTTGCAGCGCGAGTCAGACCAACAATTGCGCCGCGTGCATCGCTGCGCCAATAGGGCGCAAATAGACCGGAAAATGCTGGCACAAAATAAACCCCAGCAGTATCGCTGACCGTTGAGGCTAAATGTTCGGTCTCTGCAGCATGCGAAATTATTCCTAATTGATCGCGCAACCATTGAATTGCAGAACCAGTTACTGCAACAGAGCCCTCAAGTGCGTAATGTGCAGGTTCATCGCCAAATTTGAAGCAGACTGTTGTTAATAAACCATTATTTGATCTAACTATCTGGGTTCCAGTATTGAGAAGTGCAAAATTTCCCGTGCCGTAGGTGGTTTTTGATTCACCGCGCCGGAAGCAGAGTTGACCAACCATCGCAGCTTGCTGATCACCTAAAATTGCAGCGATTGGAACTGCGCTTCCACATGGGCCGTGTGGATCCGTTAGCGCGTATTTTTCAGAAGAGGATTTAATAGTTGGCAGCGCAGAGCGAGGAACACCAAAAATCTCAAGTAGCTCGGAGTCCCAATCTAAAGTCTCTAAGTTCATCAGCAATGTACGGCTGGCATTGGTTACATCTGTTAGGTGGACTCCACCTTGAACTCCGCCTGATAGGTTCCATAAGAGCCACGAGTCAATAGTTCCAAAGCGGGCATTACTGGACTGGGCTTCAGGTACGTTACTCATTAACCAGTTCATCTTGCTGCCCGAAAAATACGGCGCAATTGTTAAACCTGTTTTAAAACGTATTGTCTTTTTGACATCATCCGGCAAGGCGTTAAGAAAATCCGAGGTACGAGTGTCCTGCCAAACAATTGCATTGGACAATGGACGACCCGTGGACACATCCCAGGCGACCGTGGTTTCACGCTGATTAGTAATTCCTATCGCTGCTAAATCTGAACCCAGAATATTGGCCTGTTTCAGCGCACCTGCAATAACTTCTTGTGTGCACTCCCAAATCTCATTGGCATCATGTTCGACCCAGCCAGCTTGGGGCAAAATCTGGCGATGCTCGCGTTGATGGTGGCCAACAACTTTTCCTGCATGGTCAAAAATCATAAAACGAGTGCTACTGGTTCCTTGGTCCAAACTGCCGATGTATGTCACGTAGTGCAATCCCTTTCCAAGGTGAGTTAGGCTTAACACTACAAAGCCTGTTATGGAGATGCAACGCATATGTTTTTATCACAGCTAAACCCAGGGCAACGCGAGCGCGCGATTGCCGAATTAGCTGCTGAAGACTTTGATGTATTGGTTATTGGTGGTGGAGTTACAGGAGTAGGGGCAGCGCTAGATGCTGCCTCACGAGGGTTAAAAGTTGCACTTATTGAATCACAGGATATTGCTGCTGGGACTTCGAGTAGATCCAGCAAGTTAATTCACGGGGGACTGCGTTACCTAGAACAGTATGACTTCAGATTAGTGCGCGAAGCTTTACACGAGCGAGAATTACTAGTTTCAACGCTATGTCCGCATCTAGTTAAACCTGTTGGGTTTCTATTTCCACTTACAGAAAAATTTAAGGAGCGAACCTATGTTGGTGCGGGTCTAGCTCTCTACGACGCCCTTCGAGGATTCCAACGCGCTTTGCCGTGGCACAAGCACATTAGTCAAAAACAAATTCACGAGATTGCTCCATCATTACGCCCTGACTTAGTCACTGGAGCGATTAAATATTTTGATGCACAAGTAGATGATGCACGCCATACGCTTTCAGTTGCTCGCACCGCAGCAAGACATGGAGCAATAATCGCGACACGTGTTCGGGCTGAGAGCCTTATACGTGAAAAGAAACGTGTCATCGGCGTTAAAGCTACAGATTTAGTAAGTGGTAAATCGCTATCAATTAAGGCAACCGTGACGGTGATGTGTGCTGGAATCTGGAGCGATGAACTTCATGAGAAGTTTGAATTAAAAGCAGGCTATGGGGTCACAATGAGCAAAGGTGTCCACATTGTTTTGCCTGGGTCGGCAATACAATCTAATGCCGGCATAATTCTTAAGACACCAGTCTCGGTTCTCTTTCTCATTCCTTGGGGGGATAAATGGATTGTGGGTACAACCGATACCCCATACACAGGTGAGCGCGCAGAACCTTTTGCAAGTCGAGAAGACGTTCAATACATTCTCGATCAAGCCAATCGCGTCCTTACTCCACCACTGAAAGCGCAAGAGATCATTGGAGTGTATGCAGGCCTTCGACCTCTGGTGGCCAACAACAAGGGTTCAGAAACCACTAAATTATCCCGCGAACACACCGTTGACCGACCTGCACCTGGTTTCGTGAGTATCGCTGGTGGCAAATACACGACCTATCGCATCATGGGTAAAGATGTGATTGACCTGGCAGTAAATGAATTACACACATTATCGCCAGATTCAGTTACTGAAAAACTCCCATTAGTTGGTGCTGATGGATATTTTGCCCTCGTCCAACAAGTTGATCGTATTGCCAATGAGAGTGGTCTAGAGGCAGCAACTGTTACGCACTTACTCAACCGCTATGGCTCAATGATAAGTGAAATCTTAGAGCTCATAAAGAATCAGCCAGCACTTTCGAAAGCGTTACACAAAGATCTGCCATACATTAAGGCTGAGATTTATTACGCGGCAAGCCACGAAGGTGCACAATCAGTAGATGATGTTATCTCTCGACGTACAAGGATAGCTTTTGAAGCAGCAAATCATGGAGTCGATTTAGCAGGAGATATTGCGGCGATTATCGCCCCAGTACTTGGCTGGTCTGCTAAGAATCGCAGAGAATCAATTTCTGCATATGAAGATTTACTCCACCGTGAAACTCAGGCTCTAGATCAACTTCGCGTTGCGCAAGAAAAAGTTAGTTCTTAATCTGGTTTGCACACCCATCACTGGAAGGTTTTTTGGTTGGCTTTTTCGTAGGCGATGGAATTGGTGATGGTGTTGGACCTTGAACCACAGTGAAAATTACTGGCGCAGAGCTCTGAGCATGTGTTTGGGATACATCCGTAAACACAATTCGCCCCGTGTATGTTCCAGCCTGAAGATTCTTCACTGCCAGTGTCCACGTCCCGCTAGTTTCACGTAAAACTGTTTGTGTTGGTTTGTTGCGCGGCGCATTAACAGAGTCAAATACTAGTTTTACACTGCCTGTCACAACAGGTGTTAAATCTGGACGTGTAACTGTAGTTTTAAATACCACCAACTTATTGGTGGTAGAGGCAGATAAGTTATTAACGGTTAGGGTGCTGGGTTCATTGATAGGCATTAAATCAAGGGTTTGCGGTATCCAACTTCCTTGGATCAATCCTAAGAAATCATTAGCTGAGCCCCTAAAGAGATTGAGATCCAAACGTGAACCCGGTACACCATACTTTGGCGCGATTCCACACGATGTGTACTGCCACATAGTCCACTGCGAATCACAGTTAGCGCCAGTCCAAGAATGGACATAGCAACCACTGGCCTTTAATCCGGGTTGATTGACGGGATCTGATGGATCGATTGCATACTGCGCAAGCCACAGCGGATATTGGGCTAGTTCTGCATTTCGGTTCATAGAGCTCTCAAGGAAGTTTGAGTATGAGTAGAGGATAGGAACTTTGCCGGTCTTCTCTTTAAGGATTCGCAAGAATGTTGTAGCCCACAAAGTCACCGCACTGCGTGTTGCATATTTTTGGCAAGCACCAGAAGTTGAAAGACGTACACACTTATTTTCTAGATCTAATGCATACGGCAGATCGCGTTGGGTATAACCACCTATTGAAGCCAGTCGCCAGACTGCTTTCTGTGCTTGCGCAGTCGCATCGCGCACTATCGCATCGCTATCAGTAACATCGGGCAGAATCGCATAGTGATAAAAGCCGGTATAGATTCCAGCTGCTTGCGCAGCGCTGTGATCCATCACTAGATATTTCAGCGATAGTTGATCAGCATCTTCACGAGTGTCAGATGCCTTTATCATCACAAAACGAAGCCCGGCGTCATACATTTTTACGAAATCAATTGTCTTATCACTGGGATGCTGCCAACGGCTTATGTCTGCGCCATGAATGCGCCCACCGGGTCCAGTAGCCGTAATTATCAGCGCGGGATCGGCCTCGGATATTTCCGGTGCTTGTTTAATTGTAATTGTTCGCGGACGCGAATAAAGTTTTTTCCCAGTAACAACTGAGCGCGCTCGGTATTGAACTCGTGCATTGAGCGAAGTTGCCAAAGCCTCAATTTTCCACGATCCTGCTTTAGTAGTTTTGCTCTTAAATCGCGTCTGTTTCCATATGCCATCTGCATTGATATCGATATAAACATTGATTGAAGATTGTGCGGGGGAGAGGGTTCCGTAAAAAGTGATTAAAGCCTCTGAGGCAGAGGGCGTCTGCTTAAGACTCATTGTCAGCTTTGAGGTCACAGCCGAGGATGCAGGAATCTCAAGAAGACCTAAAACTAGCGCCGCAGCAACTACGAAAAATCTAAGTTTCATATCTCGTTGATCTCAACATCCACATCTAGGCAGCTCTTTATTACCCCAGACAACAGTTGATGGTGCCTCTGGCGAGCGTGAGAATATTCGTGAGCAGATCCGAGCTTGCGACTATCTGAGAAATCTAACGTCAGTACTTTTCCATCAAACGCGGCCAAACGCGCATCAAAGAAGGAGAGCCAGGCGATGCGGTCCTGATCGAGGAGTAAATCAAGAATCTGATTCCAGTTCGCGCGTATGTCGGCCAGTTCCATAGCGGCAAACTTTATCGAAGTTTGCTCAGGGATATGTAGTTAGTGGTGAGGCGCGCCTAACCATTTGTAATATTCACCAACTAACTGCACCCGTAAATTCTTATTTCGGTCGGGTTGCAGATTCAGTACAAGGGCCAAGCGAGAAATGATCTGTTCTACGGATTTTTCACTTACAAAATGTTCACGACCGATTTGTGCATTCGTTAGCCCATCTACGACTAAACGAAGCGTGGACACTTGCAAGTCAGTTAAATGAGCCATTAAGTCGTGGATTCCCTTTTCAACTAGAGAAGAGTTTCCATAAATCCACTCAACTTCCTGTTGCGTTAATGCCGACTCAGTTGAGTTGCCTATTGCATTGCACAGCACATTAAGATCACTCGCCAAGCTCTTCAAAACTATCTTGCTTCCACTGGGTATCTCCTTATTGTTATCACCAATGAGTCTCAAATCAACGCAACTTTCCAGAATCACTATGCCAACGAGTGGATTTTTCTTTCGCAGATTAATTGCAATATGTATGGCAGAGACCCCTGCAAAATGCATATCTAGCAAAACTACATCGGGGTTCAGACGACGTTGCATATTCATTGCTACTGCTTCAGTTCGAGCCTCACCGATCACATCCATTTCATGCATTCGAAGAGCTGCAACTAGTGTTGTAGATTCAAATGGATCATCAACGATCACTAAAACTCGTTCATTCATATTTACAGGGTAAGTGCAATACCTACGCTTAGTTGAGAATTAGAAATCTATTTCAGCAATTGAGAGATGGCACCGCTGATCTGATCAACAATCATTTCAGCAGATATAGGGCCACCCCTAGATGCAAGTAAAGCCGCTTGTGCATGTATGTAGGCACCTGTTGCCGCAACATGGGCTAAGCGATTTGAATCATTCAAGATTTCAACTGTATTAGTCGCAACGAGTGCACCAATAATTCCAGCTAAGACATCACCGCTTCCGGCAGTTGCCAGCCAAGGAGTAGCAGCGGGTAGCTCAACAAGTAACGCATCATTAGCAACAAATGTCTTAGATCCCTTAAGAAGAACAGTTACACCTAACGTCTGGGCAGCTTGGACCACCCATTTTCGTGGATTACCTTCAATTGCTTCCACCGATACATGCACTCCGCGAGCTGTAAGAAGTTTAGAAAGCTCGCCACTGTGAGGCGTAATTAACGTTGGTTGTTCCAGAGAGCCCGCTAATGCCAATGCTCCGGCATCTAAAACCGTTGGCACGCTTTGTAAGCGGACTAACGTGAACCATCGATGACGCAGCCACGTGGTGAAATCTGAATACTTCTTGGCATCTATGCCGGGCCCAACTAGCCAAGCACTTACTTTTCCGGGCTGCACAACCACTGATGGCCGAGCATGCAGAACTAAGTGTGCAAGACCAGATGAGCTATGAAAACGAATCATGCCTACGCCTGTGGCAGCAGCTGCGCTAGTTGAAAGAACGGCAGCTCCCGGATATTGAGCAGAACCCGCGATTACCCCAAGCACGCCTCGTGAGTATTTGTGGTCTAAATCAGTCGGAATCACTATGCAACGCTTGGCGTCGCGAGCAGTCCACTTTTTACTGACCACTTGGATTTCGCTCATAGGTAACTATTGCACGAAAAATGGAATCAGTGGTAATCCACCCAGACTACTTAAGGGCGAAGTAATTATCTTGAGTGCTAAAAAATTCACCAATAGGGCTGCGAACTATAAACTTTAAGGCACTCAGGTTTGTTGTCTTGGGTAGTAAAAACGAAATGGTAGCTTCACCTTTTCCATTTTTAATTAATTGCATGTCACTCAAACCCTTAAGAGTGTTAGCTCTTTGTGAACTTAATTCGCCGTTTGCAAGAACAAGGTAATACGATAAATCTGAATTGGCGGCACGGGTCAAGCTTGCTTGATTTGTTACCTCTATACTTATTGTCAACCAATAAGTCTTACTTGCAGGATCAACTATTCCATTGTAGTTATCATCAGTTTTACATCCTTCATTGAAACCATTATCTTTGCAGATTGCAGAATCATTAGGGAATGTAATCGTTTTGACTTGATAGATAAAACTATTCAAGCTACGAACTTCTCCGATTTTTACCGGGTTAGTCAGTGAGCCCTTCTCGCCTTCTTTGATCGCTGTGTCGGAGGAGTAAGCAGATGAAGGAATAGTTATTACCTCACCCTTTTCTCCAGCTGGACCCTGATCACCTTGTGGACCCTGATCACCTTGTGGACCCTGATCACCTTGTGGACCAGCCAGACCTTGTGGACCCTTATCTCCTTGCGCACCCTTGGCTCCAGCGGCTCCCAACTCGAGTGGTTTAGTTCCACTGGGACATGAAAGAGTTCCTGGGTACGTAATAGCCCGAGTTTTGCTATTGAAACAGAGCAGGTAACCACCTTGGGCGGTGTTGTTGACCGAAATAGAGTTAGCTGCAGCAATTGAAAGAATTGATGCGACAAATAAACTTAGAAAGATCATGAACTTTCTTCCATGAAAATTTCTAGTCATACTATTTCTTGTCATCAGCGCTCCTGTATGAGCGCGTTGATGAATTGATATTTCGTGAATTAACCACGGTGTTCCCCACTTCAATAGACATTCTCCAGTGAGTGCCACCACCCACGAATCTGACGAGAACTCTAGGGGGATAGTCCTTACTAAACCAGAGGTCCATATGGCTGGCTAGTGAACGTACATAATCTATTAGGTGTTGCAATGAGTGGGGCGGGTCGGGCTCGAACCGACGACGACGGAATTATGAGTTCCGGGCTCTAACCAACTGAGCTACCGCCCCTAAGTTAATAAGGTAGAAGGATATCTATCTTTGCTTAATCTTTTTGCACTCCCTTTGTGCCCCAGTACTCCCACATTCCCATGATATTGAGAATAAGGGCAAAACCAAAGATGAGGTCTTCAATCGGCGCACTCATAATGCGCAGTCCGCTGATGACATCTGGGTCATACATGACGATATTGCGCGATGTCAGCCACCAATTAGTCAAAAGCTGAAAGGGCAGAATAATCGCGTACGAGCACCAAAAGAGCGGTCTGGTCAGAAGTGAGTTTTTGAGACCAAATAAATCAAAAATTATCGAGAATATGAGTATGGCAATAACGATGTCGGAATAAATCATTATCGTAACTTCGGATTTTTCCAGTTGGGTTTAATGCGCGTTACACCCTCTAGCGTCATCAGAACCGCAAGGGGGATTACAAGGAAGAAGAGAATCTCTTCGATGGGAATATTGAAAGGGCCGTTGACTCCGGTGACCTGCTTCTTGTCGAAGTACCAATGTCCCTGAGCAATCGCATAGGCATCCCAGATCAAAAACCCCAGACTAATCGGCAGAAGGCTCAGTAGCACTCGCTTCATGCGTCGCAGAACATGTACTTTGAAGGCGAACTCCAGCCAGAACGAGGCGACTGCAGTGAAGATGAGCATCGCTAAATAGCTAAACTTGAGCACGGGGAATTCTCTCATAATCTCAGTGGATGCTTGATACTGTAAGGCAAGTTTCTAAGATGTTAGTGGAGAAAGAATTGAAGACTCGCCTGGAACTATTTGAACGAGTGCGTGCTTACTCTTCCTCTGCCGTTGCTATGGCGATTCTTATCTCTCTCTCGTTGCCGCTCGCATAAGTGATAAAAACGATCTCTCGTGGCAGGTTGGTATCGCTGTTTTTGCTTTAGCAGTGGGGATACCGCACGGTGCACTCGATCATCTAGTTACTGTGCCACGAACAAATAAGCGCGTGATGGCTTTATTTATTTGTGGCTATGTTGCAGTTGCGGTTGGTGCAGTTCTTGCGATTCTGAAATGGAATGTTTTTGGATTTCAGTTAGTAGTTCTCATGAGTCTGGTTCACTTTGGAATAGGCGATAGCGCATTTCTTAATGAACTTGATCGACTGAAAGGCCTGACTACATCACGCCTGCCAACTGCATTTGTTTTCTTAGCCTTTGGTGCAGTCCCTGTTGTGATTCCTCTTATTAATTCATCCAGTACCAGCGCACTTGCCGAAGTTAACTCAAGCCTAATTAATTGGCACCAAGGTTTCGATAATGAATTGGGATTAATTGTTCAAGCTCTTCTTCTTATTGCTGTTCTTGCTCTGGTAGCAACAAAGAGATTCCGAGATGTGATTGATCTCTGCTTACTTGCGGGCTTAGCAATTTTTACCCCACCACTTATTGCATTTGCTACCTACTTTGGATGCTGGCATGCGATGCGCCATACCGCACGCTTATCTCTTGTTCTGCCGCAATCTCAGCGAGATTATCAAGCCCAGCATGCAGTTAAAGCTTTCTTATCTGCGGTAATTCCAGGAACGCCAGCATTAATTGGAAGTTTTGTTGTGGCCGCTGGGCTGTGGCTGTCGGGAAGCATTGAAAAATCCTTTTTTTGGTTTCTTTTAACTATCGTCTGGGCGCTAACGGTTCCTCACATGATTGTCACAGCAAAACTCGACCGCAGCGCGCTTCAAAAGTAAGTCATCACCTATAGCCTTACGTCGTGATGAAGCGATTACTACCTCTGATTTTATTATTCTCTGCCGTTGCTCCTGCCCAAGCCGCTCCGGTTTATGTCTTCCCGGTTTCTGGTTGCGCCGTCAATTATGCACGTGCTCATCATGATTATTCAGCCACTGATATTTTGGCTAAAGCTGGTTGCAAGTTCGTGGCTCCTATCGATGGTGTTGTAGATGAAGTCAACCGAACTGATATGTGGAGCGGAAAAACTAATTTAGGAATCGATCGTGGGGGACTCTATGTTTCGATCATCGGCAGCGATGGTGTTCGTTATTACGGTTCTCATTTGCGATCTATCCCAGCCAGCATTCAGCCCGGCGTGAGCGTTCTTGCTGGGCGTACGCTGGGAGCAATTGGTGCAACGGGAAGTGCGCGCGGAACATCTCCGCATCTACATTTTGGAATTTCGTGGCCAACGCCAGCTGATACATGGTGGGTTCGACGCGGTGAAGTTCTGCCATGGAAGTATTTAGATGCATGGAAAAAGGGAAAAGATTTATCGCCAGTAAAAGAAGTAGAGGCGCGCAAGTTAAAAGTTGGTGAGATTCCACCCGTTCCAAAGAAATAACCCCCACCGCCATTGGCGATGAGGGTTATTTATAAAGCGGTGTTAATTAGGCAGGGTTTACTGCATCAGCCTGAGGACCCTTTGGACCCTGTACAACCTCAAATGAAACTGCCTGACCCGCTTCAAGAGACTTGTAACCGTTTCCTTGAATTTCTGAGTAGTGAACGAATACATCTTGTCCGCCACCATCAACTGCAATGA
>WLKQ01000003.1 GCA_009701185.1 Actinomycetota bacterium
CCGCTCTTCACCTTTATGGGCAGGGCTTTTTCGCGCTTTTTGCGTGGTAGTAAACCATCGGGCCTAAAGTTCATAGTGACTACCAAAACAACACCGAATACTAGAAGTCGTGCATCTGAGAGAAAGCGAATACGGTCAGGCAAATATCCGAGAATCACGGCGCCGACTATAACTCCCCAGATATTTCCGATTCCACCGAAAACGATGCAAGAAAGAATGAGGATGGAAACATTGAGCGTAAACATTTCGGGAGCGATAAATAGATTCTTTGAGGCAAAGAGAACGCCAGCGGCGCCGCCAATTGCTGCGCCTAAAGTAAAGGACCAAATCTTATAGCGAAGCGTTGGCACACCCATAAGCTCTGCGGCATCTTCATCTTGTCGAATCGCCTCCCATGCGCGTCCTGGGCGACGCACAGATAGTCTGCGAACTAGCCAAATAACCAGAAGAATCATTACAAGTGTTGTCCAGAAAAATAGCTTCTGATTAAAAATATTGTATTCCTGGCCTAAAATATTAGGCGGCATTGGTACGTTTGCGATTCCATTAGGGCCACCTGTTGACTCAGAGTTCAAGGCAACGATTCGTACAATTTCTCCGAAACCTAAGGTAACGATTGCAAGATAATCCCCGCGCAAGCGAAGAGTAGGAAGACCTAGTAACACTCCCGCCAACATGGAAAGCCCGATGCCAATCGGCATAATTTCCCAGGTGTTAAGACCTGTGTGAGTGCCGAGCAAAGCCATTGTGTATGCACCGATGGCGAAGAAGGCTACGTAGCCAAGATCGAGCATTCCAGATTTACCAACAACAATATTTAATCCAAGTGACATCAGAACAAACATCGCGATTGGATAGACCAACACTGAATCAAATGCGGCAACAGGCGTTGCGAGAAAAGTTCCACCTGCATACGGGAGCAAGCAAATTAAGAAAAGCGTCACCAAAACTATTGCTACTCGTACAGGGCGATTAGAGCGTTCCCATACTCCGGCTCCGAGATCTCGTAGGTTCATGACTATGCCCTCGTCTGCTGAATGGCTTCGCCAAATAGACCATTTGGTCTAAATAGAAGCACCAGCACTAAAGTAATAAAGACAGTTACTGCCTTCCACTGTGTTCCCAAAACCGCTGAAGCATAAGTTTCGAGTAGGCCCAGGGCTATTCCCCCAGCAAATGCACCGCGGATATTTCCAATTCCTCCGAGAACGGCAGCAGTAAAGGCGGCTAGGCCCATCGAGAAGCCAATGTTGAATTTTGTATTTTCATATACGGTCACAAAGAAAAATGACGCTGCGCCAGTCATGAGTCCACCAATAAGAAATGTAGTTGAAATGACGCGGTTGAGATTGACTCCCATGAGCTTGGATGCATCCTCGTTCATCGACACTGCACGAATTGCCTTACCCATACGAGAAAGCTTTACGAAACGATCGAGCAAAATGAAGATGATTGAAGCTGCAACAATTGTCAGAACGTTATCTATTCTGATATTTGCGCCCCACAGTGTTCCTAGCGAAATCTTCTCTAATACTCGTCCACTACCTGTAGGTCGTGAGTGCGTTAAAAGGCGCATCGTCTCTGACAAAACAATTGAAATACCGATTGCCGAGATTAATGTAGCTAATTTATTCGTCCCTCTTGCCCGAAGTCGGCGATAAGCAACGAACTCGACAAAGACTGCTACAACAGCCGAAGTAAGCATTGAGGCTATGAGCGAGAGAAGCAGAATAAGCACTAAGCGAAAACCAGTTGAATGTGTAGTAAGAGATGTGTAATGAAAAACATCGCGCGTAATAACTACGGTTGCAAAAGTTCCAAACATAAAAATCTCTGAGTTAGCAAAGTTGATCATTCTTAGGACGCCATAAACCATGGTGTAACCAAGAGAGATCAAGACATAAATAAAACCTAAAGCGATTCCAGAGATTGTGAGAGACCAAAACTGGTCAATTAGAACTGAAAACATTCTTCTCCTTTAATCGGTATCTGGAAACTCTACCAAATTTTGCGCTAAAACATTAAAGAATGGGTGCCTTAGAACGTTCCGAAGAACTCTAAGGCACCCACTCTTATTAAAATGTATTACTTAATCTGGCCCTTACTTACAACTTTGCCATTTGTGATGACGAAGCCGTTAATAAAGCCTGCTCCAGCTGTATCGCCGAAACGGTCAAAGCTAATCGTGTTACCGGCAACGCCAGTTCCTGAGTAAGCATTGATCCAGTTAAGCATTGCTAGACGTGTTAACTTTCCAGCCTTGATACCAGCCAAGATGATATTTGTTGCGTCATATGACTCAACAGCATAAACACCTGAAGCAACACCCATTGCAGCCTTGAACTTAACTTCAAGGGCAGGATCAGCATCTGCTAGAGGAATTGTTCCACCAGTTAGACGTGCGCCTTCTGCATCTTTACCTGCAAGGTCAGCGAATTCTTGGTTTAGAACGCCATCTCCACCTGCAAATACACCCTTGTAGCCAGCTCCACGGAGCTGCTTGATGAGCTTAGATGCCTGTGAGAAATAGCCTGTGTAGATAACTACGTTTGCATCAGTTGACTTGATCTTTGAAAGTGTTGCAGAGAAGTCTGTTGCATCGTTTGGAATACTGTCTTTTCCAACGAGAGTTGACTTTGCAACCTGCTTAAGAACATAGTCACGAAGTCCAGTTGAATATGAAGACTGGTCATCGATGACGTAAACCTTAGGTGAAGTTACACCTTGTACTGCGTACTTAGCCAAGGCTGGGCCCTGCTTAGCATCAGTTGAAGGAATACGGTGGAATACAGGTCCGCCGTATGAAGCCTTATCCTTTGGATTTGTCAGTGAAACGCGTGTTGCTGATGGTGAGATCATAGGCAAGTTACCAGCCTTGTAGTAAGGCAATGATGCAATAGTTGCACCTGAGTAAGCAGGTCCTACAACAGCGATAATGTTTTTGTTAGCAGCTGTTCCTGGAGCAACAGTTCCAGCAACTGATGGATCGCCTTGATCATCAACTGAAACCAATGTCACCTTAACTGCTGGATTTGTGTCGTTGTATTGCTTGAGAGCAAACTTAACTGCGTTCTGCTCATCGATACCAGTTTGTGCTTCTCCACCTGAAAGTGGACCTTGGTATGCGATTGAAACAGTGGTTACCTTTGCAGCTGCTTGCGCCTGTGAAATTGAAACTACGCCTAGGGCGAGAGTTGCAGTTGCAGCGACGGCAAGAGCCTTTTGAATCTTCTTATTCATGTGTGGCCTTTCCTGTTCTCTTTTTCCCGGGACAGGGAGGAGACGAGGTTACTGGCAAAGGGTTATTTCGTACAACCCGAATTGAGTGCAAAATCACCCCAAATCCCGGGGCGCTTACCCAATTATGTCTCAGGAACAGCGTCTGGACTGATGACTGCTTGGGCGACTTGTTTCATGGTCAGGCGACGATCCATGGCGGCACGTTGGATCCATGAGAAAGCCTCGGGCTCAGAGAGATTGAGCGCCTTCATTAAAATTCCCTTGGCCCTATCAATCAGCTTTCGCGTCTCTAATCGCTCATGCAAATCAGCGACCTCCTCGGCAAGGGATCTCATTTGCAGATGCCGACTTATTGCAATCTCTATAGCTGGAATTAAATCTGAGATCGTAAATGGCTTAACAACGTAGGCCATGACACCTGCATCGCGCGCTCTATCAATTAGCTCTTTTTGAGAAAATGCGGTCAACATTAAGACCGGAGCTAAGGTAATTATTTTTTCAGCGGCAGAAATTCCATCCATTACTGGCATTTTTACATCCAGAATTGCTAGATCTGGTTTGTGCAGAATTGCTAAATCAACTGCCTCTTGTCCATTGGTTGCCTCTGCAACGATTTCATACCCCGCACCTTGCAACATTTCAACTAGATCCATACGGATAAGCGCCTCATCTTCAGCCACCAAGATGCGAACGCTCATAATCTATTGATCCTTTCGGAATGTAAAAATAATTTAGCGTGCCCCGAGTCGGATTCGAACCGACACTATGCAGTGTTTGAGACTGCCCTCTCTACCGTTGGAGTACCGAGGCTTACCAAGGAATCTTAGCGGTAGGCAGGGGCGACGCCACCAACGGCATCTCCCACGCGGTGAACGCGCATTGCATTAGTCGAGCCTGGAATTCCTGGAGGTGATCCAGCAACGATCATGACACTGTCGCCGATAGTGGCGCGACCTGAGTCAATAAGAACGGTATCGACCAATTTCACCATTTCATCAGTTGCTCCGACGATGGGAGTCAACATGGACTCAACGCCCCATGTAAGCGCCAATCGGTTATAGGTACCAACTTCTGGTGTCATTGCAAGAATTGGAATAGATGAGCGAAGTCGAGACATTCTGCGTGCGGAGTCACCGCTCTGTGTAAATGCAACAAGGTACTTTGCACCGACAATTGCGCCAACTTCAGTAGCAGCCTTAGTGATTGCCCCACCCTTAGTACGTGGTGCAGTTTTTATCGGACGAATGCGATCTAGGCCACCCTCTTCAGTCTTTTGAATAATGCGCGCCATCGTTTGAACAGCTTCTATTGCGAACTCACCAACACTTGTTTCGCCAGAGAGCATCAAGGCATCTGCGCCATCTAAAACTGCGTTCGCGCAATCTGTAGCCTCTGCGCGAGTTGGACGTGAATTTGTAATCATTGAATCAAGCATCTGAGTCGCAACAATGACCGGCTTGGCCATATCACGCGCAAGCTCAACACATAGTTTTTGAACTAGTGGAACATCTTCAATAGGAAGCTCTACCCCGAGATCACCACGTGCAACCATGATGCCATCAAAGGCTTCAACGATTTCTACGATATTTTCAACGGCTTGAGGCTTTTCAATTTTTGCAATCACTGGAAGACGGATACCTTCTTCATCCATAATCTTATGTACATCTTTAATATCTGCAGCATTTCGAACAAATGAAAGTGCAATAAAATCAGCACCGGCGCGAATTCCCCAACGAAGATCTTGAATATCTTTCTCCGACATTGCTGGGACAGAGACTGCAACTCCCGGCAAGTTGATTCCTTTATTGTTACTTACAGCGCCAGGTTCAATGACTTTAGTTACGACATCATTACCTTTCACTTCTACAACTTCGACCGTAACTTTTCCATCATCAATAAGAATTCGATCTCCTGGTTTACAGTCCCCAGGCAAACCTTTGTATGTCGTTCCTACGCGCTCTTTAGTTCCATCAACTTCATCGGTGGTAATCGTGAAAATATCTCCGCGGGCTAAATCGTGAGGGCCGGCGGCAAAACGCGCTAAGCGAATCTTTGGCCCCTGCAAATCAACTAATATTGCAACTGGTCGCCCAGCCGCCGAAGCTGCAGCTCGCACTTGATCCAAGCGCGCTTGGTGCTCTTCATAGGAGCCGTGAGAGAGATTAAGGCGGGCCATATTCATGCCTGCGTCAATCAGCTCTTTTACTTTTTCTGGTGACTCAACTGCTGGACCCATTGTGCACACTATTTTCGCTCTACGCATGGGCCAACCTTAAACCATCAATTGACGGGTAGTGGGTTCAATTGGTGATGGAAGTTGTGAATCACCAGTGAGATATCTATCAACTGCTGCAGCTGTGCTTCGTCCCTCTGCGATAGCCCAAACAATCAAGGATTGTCCTCGTCCAGCATCTCCAGTAACGAAGATACCCTCATCATTTGCTGCGAAATTTGAATCTCTCTTAATGGTGCCGCGATCATCGACTTCTACTTCTAGTTGCGTTAATAAAGGTGATTTCTCTGGTCCGGTAAATCCCATAGCTAGAAAAACAAAGTCAGCTGGAATCTCCTTTTCTGTCCCAGGAACAGGTTCGAATTTTCCGTTTGCGAAAACAGTTTCAACAATCTTTAACGCTCTAAGATTGCCATCTGAATCCCCTAAGAACTCTTCTGTGCTTACTGAAAAGAGCCGGTTATCTTTCTCTTCATGTGCACTAGATACTCTGTAAATCATTGGGTATGTCGGCCACGGTTGTGATGCTGGACGCTCTTCGGTTGGTCGAGGCATAATCTCAAGTTGAGTAACACTTGCTGCTCCTTGGCGAATTGAAGTCCCTAAGCAATCAGCGCCAGTATCTCCACCACCCAAAATTACAACATGCTTTCCGGCGACATTAATATCAGGCTCGTCGACCTCACCGAGGGCTTGTTTGTTGCCCCACGGTAGAAATTCCATAGCTTGATATATACCTCTTAGATCACGTCCCTTAATTGAAAGATCACGCCACTGAGTTGCACCAACTGCTAAGACAATTGCATCGTATTTCTTTCGCAGTGCTGAGCCAGTGAGCTCTCCCCCGACATCAACACCGGCACGAAAACGAGTGCCCTCTTTTTCCATCTGTTCGAGGCGACGATCAAGAATGTGTTTTTCCATTTTAAATTCTGGAATTCCATATCGAAGAAGCCCGCCGATTTTGTCAGCGCGCTCATAAACAACGACGGTATGTCCAGCACGAGTTAACTGCTGTGCTGCCGCAAGCCCAGCTGGTCCAGAGCCAACAACGGCTACAGTCTTTCCGGTTAGGCGATCTGGCGCTAATGGCTTTACATCGCCAGTCGCAAAGGCCTCTTCAATGGTGCGCAGTTCAACTTGCTTGATTGTTACTGCATCTCGATTGATTCCAACTACACATGCAGTCTCACATGGCGCTGGGCAGAGTCGACCAGTGAACTCAGGAAAGTTATTAGTTGCATGCAAACGATCGATTGCTGCGTGAGTATCTCCACGCCAAATCAGATCGTTCCACTCAGGAATCAGATTTCCGAGTGGGCAACCGTTATGGCAGAAAGGAATTCCACAGTCCATGCAACGACCAGCTTGCTTTTGCAAATGCTCAAAACTTTGTGGCTCATAGACTTCACGCCAATCTTGGATGCGTACATCTACAGGACGTCGAGTTGGTGTTTCACGCGGCGTAGTTATAAAACCCTTTGGATCAGCCAAGTGCTGCTACCTCCATAACTAATTCATCAACCGGCAAACCTTCACGAGAAGCTCGTGCCATTGCCTCGAGCACGCGCGCATAATCACGCGGCATAACTAATGAGATGCGATTAATCGCAGTGTCCCAGTCCGCCAAGATCTCTGCAGCAATGAGTGAATCTGTTTGTGCTTTAAAGTTTTCGATAATAGTTTTTAAAACACCTTGTTGATCTTCTGGTACGGCTAATACGTCGACCATATCCGTATTTACATGAGCAGGTTCTAGATCTAAAACAAAGGCTCTTCCGCCTGACATACCAGCAGCAAAATTTCGGCCAGTTTGACCTAGGACTACTACGGTGCCACCCGTCATGTATTCGCATCCGTGATCGCCGATACCTTCAACGATTGCAGTTGCTCCA
This sequence comes from Actinomycetota bacterium, assembly GCA_009701185.1. Taxonomy (GTDB): domain Bacteria; phylum Actinomycetota; class Actinomycetes; order Nanopelagicales; family Nanopelagicaceae; genus Planktophila. The sequence continues at coordinate 7,369 of WLKQ01000003.1, forward strand.
GAGTTTCTTACACAGAAGCGCTCTCCAACTACTCCGCGAATCATAATTTCACCTGATGTTGCGCCATAACCAATAACATTTCCAGCAATGACGTTTTCATGCGATAAATAAGTGGAAGCCTCATTAGGGCGAACAATCACGCGACCGCCAGAGATTCCCTTACCCACATAGTCATTTGAATCACCGTAGAGGCGAAGTGTTAATCCATTTGGGATAAATGCTCCGAGAGATTGCCCAGCAGAGCCTCGTAGCGTGATGTCGATTGTTGAATCAGCTAAACCAGCGCCACCAAATCGTCGTGTAATTTCTGCACCTAACATCGTTCCTACGGTGCGATTAACGTTACGTACCGGAAGGTCAATTCGCACTAGTTCTTTGCGTTCAAGTGCGGCCTCTGATAAACGAATCAATTCATTATCAAGTGCGGCATCCAGACCATGTTCTTGTTGAATAGTGTTGTGCAATGGGCTATCAACATCTGGGCGTACTAACAATGGTGATAGATCTAAACCACTAGCTTTCCAATGCTCAACCGCGCGACGAGTTTCCAAATATTCAACATGACCAATGGCCTCCAGAAGTGTTCGGAAACCTAAGCTTGCAAGAATCTCGCGAACTTCTTCGGCTATGTATTCAAAGAAGGTCTCTACGAACTCAGGCTTTCCGCTAAATTGTTTACGTAGCTCAGGATTTTGAGTCGCTACACCCACTGGACATGTATCTAAATGACACACACGCATCATGATGCAACCTGAAACTACCAATGGCGCAGTTGCAAAACCAAACTCCTCTGCTCCTAAGAGCGCTGCAATAACTACATCGCGACCGGTTTTTAACTGCCCATCGGTTTGTACAACGATGCGATCACGCAAATTATTTAGAAGCAACGTCTGTTGCGTTTCAGCCAATCCAAGTTCCCATGGTGCACCTGCATGCTTAAGTGAAGTAAGAGGAGAAGCTCCAGTTCCCCCATCATGGCCAGAGATAAGAACAACGTCGGCATGGGCTTTACTAACGCCAGCAGCAACTGTTCCCACACCAACTTCAGCAACTAGTTTTACATGCACACGGGCGTTCTTGTTGGCATTTTTTAGGTCGTGAATTAGTTGGGCTAAATCTTCAATTGAATAAATATCGTGATGAGGTGGTGGAGAAATAAGTCCCACCCCTGGAGTTGAATAGCGCACCTTGGCAATCCAGGGATAAACCTTGTTGCCTGGTAACTGCCCACCTTCGCCAGGCTTTGCTCCTTGAGCAATCTTTATCTGAATGTCATCAGAGTTAACTAAATACTCACTTGTTACACCGAAGCGACCTGAAGCAACCTGCTTGATCGCTGAGCGCTTTGAGTCACCATTTTCCATCGCCACAAAACGTGAAGGATCTTCTCCGCCCTCACCTGTATTTGATTTACCACCTAGACGGTTCATGGCAATCGCTAAAGTTTCATGCACTTCTTGCGACACTGAGCCATAGGACATCGCTCCAGTTGAGAAGCGTGCAATGATCGCACTCGCAGACTCAACTTCATCAATTGATATTGGGTTTTGATTTTTGAACTCAAATAAACCTCGTAAAGTCATTAAGCGAGTGCTTTGCTCATTGACTCGATTTGTATAGCGCTTAAAGACATCATATTTCTTAGTACGAGTGGAGTGCTGCAAAGTAAAGACTGTCTCTGGGTCAAAGAGGTGTGGTTCACCTTCGCGGCGCCATTGATACTCTCCGCCAATCGGCAGACGCTTGGTTCCGGGAACTTCTCCACCTGGCGGATAAGCGATGTTGTGACGGGCGATGGTTTCTTCGGCGATAACTTCTAAAGAGACTCCGCCAAGTCGTGATGTTGTTCCGACGAAATATTCATCAACAACTTCTTTACTCAGGCCGATGGCTTCAAAAACTTGCGCTCCTGTATAGGAAGCAATTGTACTAATTCCCATCTTTGACATTACTTTCAGGACGCCTTTTCCTAAAGATTTAATGAGATTACGTACGGCTTTTTCTGGCGTGATGCCAGTGATCACGCCCTGTAAAACTAAATCTTCGGCACTTTCCATCGCTAGATACGGGTTAACCGCTGCGGCACCATAACCAATAAGTAAGGCAACATGGTGAACTTCGCGTACATCGCCAGCTTCTACAACTAACCCAACTTTAGTACGTGTCTTTTGGCGAATGAGATGGTGGTGAACTGCTGACGTTAAAAGAAGTGATGGGATTGGTGCATCTTCTGCATCACCATCACGGTCGGATAAAACAATTATTCGTGCGCCTCTTTCAATAGCCGCTGAGACCTCTGCCTTAATCTCATCTAGGCGTTGACGCAATGATGCTCCCCCGCCCGCGACTAAGAACAGGCCACGAACAACATGTGCCTCTAAGCCTGGATGATCTCCATCGGCGTTTACATGGATTATTTTTGCAAGTTCATCATTGTCTATGACCGGAAAAGCTAAAGAAATCTGTCGGCACGAGGATGGTCCTGGATCAAGGAGATTATGTTCTGGCCCCATAGATGTTCCTAATGAGGTTACTAACTCTTCACGAATAGCGTCCAGCGGTGGATTGGTTACTTGAGCAAATAATTGTGAGAAGTAATCAAAGATTAATCGTGGCTTGTCGGATAGCGCAGCGATAGGTGTGTCAGTTCCCATCGAACCTAAAGCTTCCATTCCATTTCGTGCCATTGGCGTTATCAAAATACGAAGCTCTTCTTCGGTATAACCAAAAGCTCTTTGCCGACGTACTACCGAAGAGTGCGGATAGACAATGTGCTCGCGTGCGGGAAGATCATTGAGCTTGACCATTCCCCCATGGAGCCAATCTCCATAAGGCGCAGCACTTGCTAACTCTTCTTTAATTTCATGGTCTTCAATGATGCGACCAGACTCAATGTCTACAAGAAACATTTTTCCAGGCTGCAAGCGGCCTTTGCGTGCAATATTTTCTGGAGCGATATCCAAAACTCCGACTTCAGATGCAAGAACTACTAAGCCATCTTTAGTAACCCAAAAACGTGACGGGCGCAGTCCGTTGCGATCTAGTACCGCTCCAACTTGATGACCGTCGGTAAATGTCACACACGCAGGTCCATCCCACGGCTCCATAAGAGAGGCATGGAATGCATAAAAATTCCTACGTGATTCAGACATCGATGTGTGATTTTCCCAGGCTTCAGGAATCATCATAAGTACCGCATGAGGCAATGAACGTCCACCCAAATATAGAAGTTCTAGAACTTCATCAAAGGAGGCTGAATCGCTGCCGGACATTTCAACAATTGGAAATAGACGCTTTAAATCACCTGGGATCAAATCCGACTCAAGTAGAGATTCACGTGCACGCATCCAGTTTCGATTTCCCTTAACGGTATTGATTTCACCGTTGTGTGCGATGTAGCGATAAGGGTGAGCTAAGGGCCAGGATGGAAAAGTATTTGTAGAAAAACGTGAGTGTACGAGAGCTAGTGGTGAAACTACGCGTGCGTCACTCAAATCTGGGAAAAACTCTTCGAGTTGTCCAGTTGTAAGCATTCCTTTATAAACAATTGTCTGTGATGACAGAGAAGGAAAATAAAGCTTCAAACCATGCTCGGCGCGCTTTCGAAGACAATAAACCATGCGCTCTAGAACTAAGCCAGTTTCATTTTTTAAGCCACTGACAAAAAGTTGTTTAAAATCTGGCATTACCGACAGGGCGGTTTTTCCAAGTGATGCAGCATTAATTGGAAGCGTGCGCCAACCCAGAACTTTCAAACCTTCCAAGGCGGCAAGCTCGGCAATCGACTTAGTTACATCGACTCCTGCCTCAATAAATGCGATTCCCGTTGCATATGATCCAGCGGCAGGAAGTGCAAAATCTGTAACCTCTTGATAAAACTGATCGGGAATACGGATAAGAATTCCAGCGCCATCGCCACTATCTGGTTCTGCGCCAGATGCACCGCGGTGTTCTAGGTTTCGCAGTGCAGTCAGTGCCTTTTCAACTATGTCATGTGTGGCAATTTTATTAAGTGTTGCAACCATGGCTACACCACATGCATCATGTTCTTGAGCAGGGCTATAGAGCCCTTGTGCATGTGGATAGTTGGACGGCAATGCCATAGGTATGAACTCCGCTTGTTAAATCAGTTGCGGGACAACCTTGGCCCAGGTACAAATAATGTGCTGGGCAAAGACTAGCAAGAAACTAGCAATGTGCGAGAGCTTAGAGGCCAGATACCTGGGCGATCTGGCCGATACCAGCTGTGATGAGCATGCCCAAACTGCCACCAATAATGACACGAAGCGTTGTGCTCAAAACACGGGCGCCAGCAGTTCTAGCACTGATCACGCCAGTAAGAATCAAACCAGCAACGGTAAAGCCAACGATGCTCCATGCCTTAGCGCCAAGAGTTGGAGCAAAAGCGCCAGCGAAAGGCACTAGTCCGCCCGCGGTAAAACTAATGGCAGAGGCGATAGCTGCTTGAACTGGGCGAGCTTTTGTGTGCGGGTGTTGACCCAACTCATCTCGTAAGTGCGCAGCAAGTGGATCAATATTGTGCATCTGCGTTGCTACTTCTAGTGCAAGTTCTGCAGTTAATCCTCGATTGATATAAATGTGTTGAAGCTCCAACAGTTCAGCTTCTGGATCTGCAGCTAAATGTTCAATTTCAAGTAATCTGTCTGATTCTTCAACATCATTTTGGGAACGAACAGAAACATATTCACCAACGGCCATTGACATCGCACCTGCAGTAATACCAGCAATACCTGCAGTGACAAGAAAATCATTTTTACCTGCAGCTACGACACCAATCATCAGCGATGCAGTTGAGACTAATCCATCATTTGCACCCAATACCGCAGCACGAAGCCAACCTGCGCGGTGTGTGCGGTGGCTCAAATTACGCTGATATACCTCTTCTAATGTCATATATATATTCTACCTGACTTTACTGTCGTAACTTCGGAATTCTAAGAAAAACCGTTAAAGCGCCGATAGCAACAAAGATGCTCACCCAGATATTGATTCGCAGTCCCCCAACTAATTGCGCTGAGTCAATACGGAGGGACTCAATCGCTAATCGTCCTATGCAGTAACCAAAAACATACAGTGCAAATACTTGTCCAGGTCGTAAAAATCTACCTATTCTTAAAAGGAGCAGAGCTAGCAAAGCACACCAGATTGCTTCATAAAGAAACGTGGGATGAAAGGTTGCAAACTCTGAGAATCCTTGAGGACGATCCGTAACCGGAATCTCTAACGCCCACGGTGCATCAAGTGGTCGCCCAAAAAGTTCGTGATTAAACCAGTTTCCAAAACGACCAATCCCTTGGGCTAGCACGACTCCTGGGGCTAAAGCATCCATAAAATATGCGAAGGGAACTAGATCCACTGTTTTAGCAAGTCTTCGATAGCGCCACCATGCTGCCACGGTGCCAAGAGCGATAGCGCCCCAAATTCCAAGGCCACCTTCCCAGATTTTAAATGCGTCTAGAGGGTGTCCCCCTTTCCCGAAGTAAGCATCTGGTGAAGTGAGTACATGATAAATACGACCACCGATGATTCCAACAGGTACGGCTGTAATCGCTACTTCTGCGACAACTGAATGCGTTTCTGGTGCAATAGCTTTAAAGCGTTTATCACCTAACCAGATAGCAACTGCGATTCCCATGATTATGCATAATGCATACATGTGAACCGTAAGCGGTCCGATTTCCAAGACCGAAAATGTTGGTGATGGAATCGAACGTTGCAAAATTTAGCCAGCCTCTACAGCCAGACGGAACTCGGCAAGATTGAAGTCAGGTGACTTGCGCTCCCACAATTTTCCATTGATGAATACCGTTGGCGTCCCAGTAACTTTGTAGGATGGCATGGAGTCATAACTGGCCTTCACATAATCGAGCTTCGATCCCTTATTTACGCAGTCGATAAAACTCTTTGAGTTTAAGCCAACGTAGTCACCGATTTTTAGCAAGTTCTCATTAGTAAAGAAACCCGAGTTTTCAAGTGATGGTTGAACTAAGTAAACAGCTTTATGAAAATCTAAATAGTGATTCTCATCGGCGGCACAGAACTGCGCATTAGCAGTTCTGACAGATTCATCGCCTAAAAAGGAGAGTACGTGAAAAACAACCGTAGCTTTCTTTGTGCGCACTAAATCATCGAGATAACTGCCATTGGCATCTTCAAAAAGTTTGCAGATTGGGCACTGAGGATCTTCCCAAACATCAATCTGCGTCTTACTTCCTGGGTTCAAAACTATTCCAGAACCTTGCGCTGGATCAACGGTTGCAGCTACTGCCTCGGTCAATTTGTAATCTTTGAGAGCGGCAAATGACGCAGAAGCTTTGGTTGATTGGCTCATCATTGAAAAGACGACACCTGTAATTACTACAAGTGCAACCATTCCAATTACTAACCAGCGTGTGAAATTATCTCCACCGGAAGTTGCCTGTGCCTTGGCTTGCTTTGCCATTACTGCTCCTAGATCTGAGGTGTGAGTTTTTCAATCCCTAATCGGCCATAGGGGAAAAAGTATAGGTATGTTGCACTTAAAACCAAGCCGGCATCGCGCAGAATTTCAATGAAATACGCTCGGTGCGCCGCTGCGGCCTTGGAGGGATCTATCGCCCCGCCCCCGCCAAAGCAGCCACAATCAATCAGGATGCCTCTGGCCCAAACGGAGATTATCGCGCCAATAAACATCACCATCACTATGCCGCCAGTGATAGCAGCGAAACGAACGGAGAGACCAATGATGAGTAGTATCCCGATTGCAACTTCTAGCCACGGGAGCGCATAGCCGAATATGTGAGCTATCTGAGTCGGCAAAATCTTATAAGAGGCTACCGCACCCGCTGAATCTGCAGGTGATAGCGCCTTTATTCCACCAGCAACTACCAGGACTCCGCCCAATACAAGACGGAAAATAAGTGTAAGAAGTGGTTGAAATTTCGCATTGAGAGTTTTCATCGGCCCTCTCTGACTCCAGCAACTAATTCTTTAGCTAGCACTGAAATTGCATCTAGGCCTGCTTGTTCTGAAGTGGCATTGAGTAATAATTTAATGAAAGCTGAGCCAACAATCACTCCATCGGCATATCCAGCTACTTCTCGAGCTTGTTCACGCGTTGATACGCCAAGACCCACAGCAACCGGGAGTGAAGTTTTTGAGCGAACCCGTGAAACTAAATCTCGAGCATCAACTGAGACACTAGTACGCGCTCCAGTAACTCCCATGATGCTTGCCGCATAAACAAAGCCACCTGTCTTTGATGTTACTTTTCCAATTCGCTCGTCGCTACTACTTGGAGCAACAACATAAATAGGATTAATCTGATGTTTATCGGTCGCAACTAACCACTGCGCCGATTCTTCAATCGTTAAGTCTGGCGTAATAACACCCGAGCCGCCATTGTCAGCGATTGATTGCGCGAATTTATCTACTCCATATTTTTGAATAGGGTTCCAGTAAGTCATAACAACGCTTGCAACACCACAATCACTTGCCGTTTTCAGTGCAGTAAAAACATCTGAAGCATTTGTCCCTGCTCGCAAAGAAATATCGGCCGCTTCTTGAATAGTGGGTCCATCCATTACGGGATCACTGTATGGAAATCCAATTTCTATTGCATCTACACCGGCAGCGGCTAACGCTGCGATTGCTTTTTTGCATCCTTCTTTCGATGGAAACCCCGCAGGTATATAGGCAATAAGCGCAGCTCGATTTTCAGCTCTTACCTTTTTAAATAATTGATCGAGAGGTGTACTCATAGTGGAATTCCAAAATACTGGGCAGCCGTTTGCACATCTTTATCTCCGCGTCCAGACAAGTTAAGCAATAGCGTGGCATCCGGACCAACTTCTCGACCAATGATCATGGCCCCAGCTAGAGCGTGCGCAGTCTCAATTGCTGGAATAATTCCCTCTGTCTTACAGAGAAGCGAAAAAGCCTCCATCGCTTGACTATCAGTGATTGCTCGATACTCAGCGCGGCCGACGTCATGCAGATATGCATGCTCTGGGCCGACACCTGGATAATCTAAACCGGCCGAGATTGAATGAGACTCAATTGTTTGACCATTCTCATCTTGTAATACATACGAGCGAGTTCCATGCAATACACCTGGGGATCCACCAGTGATTGTTGCTGCGTGTCGTCCAGTTTCAACTCCATCACCGCCGGCTTCAAAGCCAATCAACCGTACGCCGGAATCTGGAATAAATGCATGAAATATTCCTATTGCATTTGATCCGCCGCCTACACATGCAAGGACTGCATCAGGAAGTTTGCCAGTTAACGCTAATACTTGCGCACGCGCTTCTTCTCCGATGATCTTGTGAAAATCGCGAACCATGGTTGGGAATGGGTGCGGACCGGCAACGGTTCCAAGAAGATAATGTGTATCGGCAACATTTGTGACCCAATCACGCATCGCTTCGTTAATTGCATCTTTTAAAGTGCGCGAACCGGAGGTAACTGGAACAACTTCTGCGCCTAATAATTTCATTCGTGCAACATTGAGAGATTGTCTGCGAGTATCTTCTTCGCCCATATAAACAACGCATTCAAGTCCCATCAATGCTGCTGCTGTTGCTGAAGCCACACCATGTTGACCGGCACCAGTTTCAGCGATGATGCGCTTTTTTCCCATTCGCTTAGTGAGTAAAGCTTGACCTAAAACATTGTTAATCTTGTGACTGCCGGTGTGGTTGAGATCTTCGCGCTTGAGCAAAATACGCGCACCGCCTGCATGCTCAGCAAAGCGTGGAACCTCAGTGATAATGCTTGGACGACCTGTATATGTTCGATGAAGTTCGGCTAACTCAGCTTGAAACGTTGGATCCACCTTCGCGCTTGCATGCGCAGCTTCAAGCTCATTGAGTGCACCAATAAGTGCTTCAGGTACAAAGCGGCCACCATATTCACCGAAGTGGCCATCAAAGATCTGCGAATCAACGCTCATTGTTCAAGTCTACCTAGGCCTAGAAGTTCACGCACGGCAGTGGCTGGCTCTCCGGCTCGCACCAACGCCTCCCCCACGAGGATGGCAGTGGCGCCGCTGTTTTGCGCATAATCAACATCTCTGCGGTTGGTAATTCCAGATTCTGCGACCCTGACCACGTCTGCAGGTAACCGTGGAATCAACTCCGCGAAAGCACCAGTATCTACTTCTAGAGTTTTTAAGTTACGTGAATTTACCCCCACAATTTCTGGTGAGATTTCAAGCGCACGCTCTAACTCATTATGTGTATGAACCTCAATGAGTGAACGCATTCCAAGCTCACTCGCTAACTGAAAATAGTCTTTAAGTTGGTTAGCACCAAGTGCGGCGACGATAAGCAAAACTACATCGGCACCATGCGCACGCGCCTCAAAAAACTGGTATTCGTCAACCATAAAATCTTTTCGTAACACTGGAATATCTACCCTTGCACGGACCGCATCTAAATCATCAAGTGAACCACCAAATCGTCGTCGTTCAGTTAAGACGCTAATCATGCTCGCTCCTGCTTCTGCATATTGCTCGGCAAGTGCTGCTGGATCTGCAATCTGCGCTAACACACCTTTACTTGGTGAGGATCGTTTTACTTCTGCAATCAGTGACATCTCTTGAGAAAGCATCGTGGCTAATGGATCGCGCACTGCGGGTGCTCTATCTATAGCTTCTTGGATCTGGGCAAGTGAAACGCGCCGTATTGCTAAATCTTCTCGCACGCCTTCAATGATTGAATCAAGGACGCTCATTCTCGCCATCCCGACTGAGGTCTATGCCTTTATCTTGAGCGCTCCATGTATTGAGCTCCTTCGGTGTGCGCTCATATTTTGATGAGAGGCGAAACAGTTTGCTAAACACCACAACAACAGTGAAAACAAAACCAATACTTATTGCAATCGAAAAAAATTGATCCATTAACTTTTTCGCAATCTATTAGCTGCATCTACTGCACTCAAAACCGCGGCGGCCTTATTGTGGCATTCTTGATTTTCTGACTCTGGATCAGAGTCGGCAACTACTCCAGCACCTGCCTGTACGTAAGCCTTACCATCATGAATTAAGGCAGTGCGAATAGCTATACATGTATCGATGTTGCCGGTGAAATCTATATATCCAACGATGCCACCATAAAGTCCTCGGCGAGTTGGTTCTAACTTTTCAATAATCTCCATAGCTCGTGGCTTAGGTGCACCAGATAATGTACCGGCAGGGAAAACAGAAAATAGCGCGTCTACCGGTCTTGATTTCTCAGAAAGTTGGCCGGTAACCGTTGAAACTATGTGCATCACGTGTGAATACCGTTCGATGTGCATAAAATCAATGACTTCCACTGAACCTGCTTCGCATACACGACCTATGTCATTTCGCCCTAGATCCACCAACATTAAATGCTCTGCTCGCTCCTTAGGATCAGCCAGTAATTCCTCAGCTAGGCGGTGGTCCTCATCAGGTGATGCTGAACGTTTTCTTGTACCGGCAATCGGATGAATCATTACTTCTTTGCCATTTATCTTTACCAGAGCTTCTGGGCTGGAACCAACGACGTCTATTCCATCGTTAAAGCGCAAGAGATACATATAAGGACTTGGATTATTAAGGCGCAACATTCGATAAACATCTAATGCATCGGCAGTGCACTCCATCGAAAATCGCTGTGAAAGAACGATTTGAAATGCTTCACCAGCCAGAATCTCTTCCTTGGCAGCTAAAACTTTGGCTTTAAAACTTTCTGAATCGATGTTTGAGCTAAATTCTGGATGTGCGTGAGTATCAATAAGTGCCACATCACCTGAGAGCGCTGAATTTAAGTCCATCTGCATTCGATCTAAACGTTCATTGCATGATGCAAATGCTTCATCGATTCGCTCATCGCTTCCATCCCAATTAATTGCATTTGCAATTAAAGTGATGGTGCCATCACTGTGATCTAAAACAGCCAAGTCACTTGTCAACATAAAACTTAATTCAGGTAAAGGTAAATCCTTCGCTGCAAGGTTTGGTAGTTTTTCTAATCTACGAACAATGTCGTAGCCCATGAAACCTACGAGACCACCAGTCAATGGGGGCAGGCCCGGGATTTTTGGAGACTTGAGGTGCTCGGCAGCTAAGCGCAAAGCAACTAAGGGATCTATTCCTGTGGGAGCACCAGCTGGCGCCGTTCCTTGCCAGTAGGCAAGACCATTGGCCTCACTGAGCGTTGCTTCACTTCGCACTCCGATAAATGAATATCGCGACCATGCCCCACCATGTTCTGCCGACTCCAATAAAAATGTATGTGGAGCATTCTTTGCAAGTTTACGATAAACACCAAGCGGAGTTTCGCCATCGGCTAGTAACCGCCGCGATACTGGAATGACATTTGAAATTTTTGCGTAAGCGCGAAACTCCTCTAGATTCATGGGGTGGTCACCGCTAGAGGTTTGTGAAAGCAAGTTGATTCGCCAGTATGGCAAGCCACACCAATTTGTGTTACTTGTACAAGCAATGCATCTCCATCACAGTCAAGTGCTACAGATTGCACATGTTGGAAATGACCAGATGTTGCACCTTTTACCCACAACTCATTTCTACTACGGCTCCAAAAAGTTGCCATGCCGGTCTCTAGCGTTAGCGCCAGTGATTCTGAGTTCATATAGGCCAGCATCAGGACTTCACGGCTAGTTGCATCTTGAACAATCGCAGGAATGAGCGCACTGGAGTCTTTGAGTAAAGATTGAACTGCTGGATCAAGTGGCATGGCCTAATTCTGCCTTACTTAGCTGGAGTGGTGCGCACCGGATAATTATGCTTGGCCAAATATGCCTTGACGTCGCTGATTCGGTGGATTCCGAAGTGAAAAACACTTGCAGCAAGTAGGGCATCTGCTCCAGCATCTAATGCGGCAGCAAAATCCTCCAAGGCTCCTGCCCCACCACTAGCTATCAGAGGAACATTGCTCACAGCGCGAACTGCAGAAATCATGGAGATGTCGTAGCCAGCTCTGGTGCCATCGGCATCCATGGAGTTAAGAAGAATTTCGCCAACGCCTAAAGCACAAGCCTGTTCGACCCACGCTAATGCATCTATGTCCGTACCTTCGCGCCCACCATGAGTTGTAACTTCAAAACCTGATGAAGTGCGAGCTCTGCGCGCATCAACAGATAACACCAGCACTTGTGAGCCAAATCGATCTGCAATTTCGGCGATCAATTGCGGGCGAGCAATTGCAGATGTATTGATTGAAACTTTATCGGCGCCTGCACGGAGCAAGCGATCCACATCTTCAACAGATCTGATGCCTCCACCAACTGTGAGAGGAATAAAAACTTCTTCAGCGGTGCGGCGCACTACGTCGAGAGTCGTTTCTCGTCCAGCACTACTCGCTGAAATATCTAAAAAGGTAAGTTCGTCGGCGCCTTCTAAATCATATAAGGATGCCATCTCAACTGGATCACCTGCGTCAACTAAGTTTGTGAAGTTAACTCCTTTGACTACGCGACCTTGAGTTACATCAAGGCAGGGAATAATCCGGATGGAAAGGGTCATTGCGATGCAATCACTAAAGCTTCTTGTAGCGTGAATGCACCGGCGTATAGAGCTTTACCCACAATGGCGCCTTCAATTCCTAATGTACGAATTGCTGCAAGTGCAGAAATATCTGCAAGTGAGGAAATTCCACCGCTTGCTATCACTGGTTTCTTAGTTGCCGCACATACGCTTCGGAGAAGTTCAATATTTGGGCCTTGAAGAGTTCCATCCTTAGTCACATCAGTGACAACATAGCGTGCGCAACCATCTCTATCTAGACGATCAATTGTCTCAAAGAGTTCACCGCCTTCTTCAGTCCAACCGCGCGCTGCCAAAGTATGTCCACGGACATCTAATCCAACGGCAACTAAATCACCATATGTTGCAATAACTTTTGCGGTCCATTGGGGATCTTCTAAAGCGGCAGTTCCCAAATTGATTCGAGTACAGCCGGTGGCGATTGCGCGTTGCAGGGATTCGTCATCTCGAATTCCACCAGAGAGTTCGACATTAATATCTAGCTTTCCAACAACTTCCGCCAATAGTGCGGCGTTATCCCCCCGGCCGAAAGCGGCATCGAGATCTACTAAATGAATCCACTCCGCGCCTGCTGCCTGAAACTCTAGCGCTGCATCCAATGGGGTTCCATAGATGCTTTCTTGCGAAAGTTCACCTTGTACCAAGCGAACGGCACGTCCATCTTTAACATCTACTGCTGGCAATAACTCTAAGTAATTCATAGCGAGTTACTCCAATTCTTAATAAGGGCCAAGCCCGCACTTCCAGATTTCTCGGGATGAAATTGTGTCGCACTGACATATCCATCTTCAACGGCGGCGAGAAACCGTTCGCCGTGAGTGGTCCAGCTTTGATACTTTCCAACCTCTTTTTTTGCTGCATAGGAATGTACGAAATAAAAAGATTCATCCTCTATGCCATTAAATAAGACGGAGTCCTTTGCAGTCTCAACGCTATTCCAACCCATGTGCGGAAGAATGGGGGCATTAATTTTTGAAACAGTCGCATCCCAAATGCCGACTCCAGAGTGAGGCGTCCCATCTGCGTGTTCATTGCCATGTGAAAAAAGAATCTGCATTCCAATACAAATACCCAAAACTGAACGTTCACTGGAAACTCGTTTGCGAATAATCTCTGAACCATTAATAGCATTTAAGCCATTCATACATGCAGCAAATGCACCCACACCTGGAACAACAAGACCGTCGGCTTCAAATGCAACGTTGGCATCTGATGTAACAACTACATCATGACCAGAGGTTGCAAATGCACGTTCGGCAGAGCGTAGATTTCCAGATCCGTAGTCAAGAATTGCAATCAAAGAGAGCCCTTAGTTGAGGGAATCCCTGCGACTCGCCCATCGAGGGAGACCGCATCACGTAGAGCACGTGCGACAGCTTTGAACTGTGCTTCAAATACGTGGTGCGCATTTCGGCCTTCAAGCACACGAATGTGAAGTGCAATATGTGCTTCAGCGACAATTGATTCCCAAATGTGCTTGCCTAGTGTCGTATCGAAGGTGCCGATGAGTTCAACAATCTCTGGTTGGCGATGAACTAAATAAGGGCGTCCAGATAGATCAACAGCGGCTTGAACTAAAACTTCATCCAAAGGAACCATGGAATCACCGAAGCGACGAATGCCTGCCTTATCCCCCAAAGCTTCGCGGAGTGCTTGCCCAAATGCCAATGACGTATCTTCAACACTGTGATGGGAGTCAACATCGATATCACCGGTTGTTTTAACAGTGAGATCAAAACCGGAATGCTTTCCAAGTTGCGACATCATGTGATCAAAAAATGGAACACCGGTACTCACATCGATCACGCCTTGTCCGTCGAGATTGAGCTCAACTAAAACATGTGATTCTTTAGTTTCTCTTTCAATGCGTGCGCTTCTCATGGTGCTCACTTTCTATAACAGTTGCTGTAGGGCCTGAATAAAGCGTTGATTCTCGGCCTCATTGCCGATTGTGACTCGTAGATAGCCTGATAATCCCACATCTCTAATCAGAACACCCTTTTCTAGAAGGCCCGCCCAGAGTTGTGGCGCACTGGCACTAAAACCAGTGAAGAGTAAGAAATTTGCGCTGCTTGGCAGGGTGGTTAAGCCGAGTGCCTGGAGGGATTTCACCATGGACTCACGTGCACTGACTAGTGAATTAACTCCAGCCAACAGTTCAATGCGGTGATCGAGTGCAACTTGCGCAGCAGCTTGAGTCAAAGCACTTAAGTGATACGGCAAACGAACTAACATCATCGATTCAACGACATGTGTATCGGCAACTAAATAGCCTAGACGTGCTCCGGCAAAGGCAAATGCTTTGCTCATCGTGCGAATCACAACCACCTGAGGCTTGCTTGAAACCAGAGTTGTGGCTGAAATTTCTTGTGAGAATTCCGCATAAGCCTCGTCGACTATCAATAAGCCACCACAACGTGAGACTTCATCGGCTAGGACGTTAATGTCAGCCAATTCGATTGAATCTCCAGTTGGATTATTAGGAGTCGTGATAAAAGTTAATTGTGGTTTAAATTCTCGGATCGATTGAACTGCTAAATCTAAATTAAAAGTTAGATCACTATTTCTTGAACCGTCAATCCATTTCGTGCCGGTAACTTTTGCAATTAAGGGATGCATTGAATACGAAGGAGTAAAACCGAGTGCAACTCCTTCGCCAAATGCCAAGAAGAGCGATTGAATAATTTCATTACTTCCATTTGCCGCCCAAATATTTTTCGACTCCAGCGACGTCATTGAGCGTTCATTAATATACGTTGCTAGCTTTGAGCGCAAAACTTCAGCATCACGATCAGGATAGCGATTGAGTGTAGAAGCAACTTTTGCAACAGCCTGTGTTATCGCCTTTTGCAGATCTTCTGATGGAGGATATGGATTTTCATTTGTATTAAGCGCTGCATCTGCAGGAATTTGAGGTGCACCGTAGGGAGTCAGTGGTTGCAAGTCTTTGCGTAAAGGTAACCACGTTGGCCAACTCATGGAGTCTGCTCCAAACGAACAAGCATTGCCTCTCCATGGGCTGGTAAGTCCTCAGAGTTAGCAAGAGTCACAACAGTTGGCACTAAATCACTAAAAGCGCGCTTGCTGTACTCAATAAAATGAAGCCCGCGTAAGAAACTTTGGACTGAAAGTCCACTGGAGTGACAAGCGCACCCCCCTGTAGGTAATACATGGTTTGATCCCGCTGAATAGTCACCGAGTGAAACTGGAGAAAAACGCCCAATAAAAACCGCTCCAGCGTTGCGAACCTTGAGCGAATCATTGCGTGCATCTGCAGTTTGAATCTCCAAGTGCTCTGCGGCATAGGCGTTGACTACGTCTAGACCTTGATTAATTGAATCAACTAAAACAATCGCAGATTGCACGCCACTGAGGGCTTCACGGATACGAGCAGAGTGTCGTGTTTTATCAACACGAATATTTAGTTCTGCAATAACTGCCTGAGCTAGTTCTTCGCTGTCGGTTACCAAAATTGCTGCTGCAATTACATCGTGCTCAGCTTGGCTAATTAAGTCTGCCGCAACTTCTGCAGGCACCGCACTCTTATCTGCCAGAATTACAATCTCTGTTGGGCCAGCCTCTGAATCAATTCCGATGACTCCACGTAGT
Organism: Actinomycetota bacterium; assembly: GCA_009701185.1. Lineage (GTDB taxonomy): Bacteria > Actinomycetota > Actinomycetes > Nanopelagicales > Nanopelagicaceae > Planktophila. The sequence goes on from WLKQ01000003.1 coordinate 23,510, forward strand.
GCACGCTTTGCTGCAGCAACATAAATATTTCCTGGCCCGGTTACTAAATCGCATTTTTCACAGAGTCCATCCATACCATATGCAAACAGAGCAATAGCTTGCGCTCCCCCAACCGCATACACTTCGCTAATTCCCAATAACGCACATGTTGCCAAAATCGTAGGATGTGGAAGTCCCCCACAATCTTTTTGCGGAGGTGAAGCAACAGCAATTGATCGCACGTTAGCAATTTGTGCAGGAATTACATTCATCATCACGCTACTTGGATAAACAGCACGTCCGCCTGGTACATAAAGGCCTACACGATCTACTGGAATCCACTTCCCTGTAACAGTTCCACCATCAACGACAGTCGTTGTTTTCTCAGAACGAATCTGATCTCTGTGTACTTTTTGAACACGTTCGATTGAAATCTCTAGAGCACGCCGAATATCTGGGTCTAACTCAAGAAGAGCCTTATCTAACTCTTTCTGGTCAACACGAATTGAGACTGGACGTACACCGTCAAACTCCTCGGCTAAGGCCAGTAAGTCACTTTCGTTCCCATTTCTCACTCGATGCAAAATTGGCTCTATAAGTGCCATCGCCTCCGCAACGTTTAAATTGGCGCGCGGAAGCTCGCTGTTGTATTCACTCTTTGAGAGAGCGCGACCGCGCAGGTCAACGGTGCGAATCATTGTGCAATTGTAACTGCAGGAGGCGCACTCATGCCCCGCAGTTATTGGCTAGACCAAGCAGTTAGGCCCCAAAATCGATTTTAGATCTGCGCTCAAACTTGGCGATGACGTAATCAGGGCATCAATCTTCATATACGTATCACTGCCATTGTCCTTAATCTGCAAATGCACTTCACGTTTACCTGGGTGAGAGCGCAAAATCTCCTTGATGCGATCGACAATTGGTGGAGTGCATTGGGCCATAGGCAAGGCGATTACAAAAGGACCGGTTGGTCCAGCTGAGATATCTGGCATCGACATTTCAAGGGCAGTAAAACGCAGGGCATCATCACGTCGATCTACTCGGCCTCTGACTGTAACAATTCGATCTTCTGTAAGTGACATTGAATATTGATTATAGGTATTGGCGAAGAAGAGAACTTCTAATGATCCTTCTAAATCTTCGACACTGACGACTGCCCATGATGCACCCTGTCGTGAAACTTTCCTAGTAACACTTGTGATTAATCCACCAATCGTGACTATAGATTCGGTCTGTGCGCCATCATCTAACAATTGGCTGATTGACATATCTGTATTGGCACGCAGAACATGCTCCACACCCAATAATGGATGATCGGAAACATAGAGGCCCAACATCTCACGCTCATAACTAAGCAACATCGCTTTATCCCATTCACCCTTTGGAATATCTAAATCGATCGCAGCAACATGGCTTATGGATTCACCACCAAAGAGATCAAACTGCCCAATAGCTTCGGCACGTTTAGTTTCAATCACTGAATCAATGGCCTCTAAGTAAATCGCCATTAAACCTTTTCGAGTTGCACCCATGGAGCCAAAAGCCCCGGCTTTGATTAGCGATTCGATTGTTTTCTTATTACATACCTGGGCATCGACTTTTGCAAGAAAATCCCCGAAGGAGGTAAAACGTCCCTTGGATTGACGAGCAGCCTTTATTGATGCAACTACGCCTTCGCCAACATTTCTAATCGCAGCTAAACCAAAGCGGATGTCATTGCCTCTAGGAGTGTATTCAGCATCAGATTCATTGACATCAGGCTCTAAAACTTTGATACCCATGCGACGACATTCACTTAAATAGAGCGCGGATTTATCTTTATCATCACGCACGCTTGTAAGAAGCGCCGCCATATATTCGGTTGGATAGTTCGCCTTTAAATAGCCCGTCCAGTATGAAACGACGCCGTAGCCAGCTGAGTGCGCACGATTGAAGGCATAGTCTGAGAAGGGAATAAGAACATCCCATAACCGCTTGATTGCAGCGGTGGAAAATCCATTGGCTTTCATGCCAGCTTCAAAAGGCACATACTCTTTATCTAGAATCTCTTTATTCTTCTTGCCCATGGCTTTACGCAGTAAATCCGCTCGCCCAAGTGAGAAGCCAGCAACTTTTTGTGCAATCGCCATTACTTGCTCTTGATAAACAATAAGGCCATACGTATCGCCAAGGATTTCTTGCAACGGTACAGAGAGTTCTGCGTGAATTGGCTCTACTGGTTTACGGTGATTTTTACGATCTGCGTAGTTATTATGCGCATTCTCACCCATAGGACCAGGTCGATAGAGGGCAATAACCGCTGAGATATCTTCAAATGAATCTGGCGACATTGATCTAAGCAATGCACGCATAGGTCCACCATCGAGTTGGAAAACACCAAGAGTGTCGCCTCGAGATAAAAGCTCATAGGTTTTCTTATCATCCAACGTTAAATCTTCTAGAACTAAATCAATTCCCTTATTCGCTTTGATATTAAGGAGTGCGTCATCTAAAACCGAAAGGTTTCTCAGACCAAGAAAGTCCATTTTCAGAAGACCGATTGCCTCACATGCGCCCATATCGAACTGCGTAATAATTGCGCCATCGGCTTCACGGCGATGAATGGGAATGACATCTAATAAAGGTTCGCGAGAAAGAATGACTCCTGCAGCATGAACTGACCATTGGCGTTTTAATCCTTCAATGCCGCGTGCAGTATCTACAACTCGCTTGGAATCTGGATCAGACTCATAGAGAGATCTAAACTCCCCCGCTTCTCCATAGCGATCATCTTTTGGATCGAAGACTCCGCCAAGTGAAATATCTTTACCCATAACCGAAGGTGGCAGTGCTTTAGTTAGTTTTTCACCGATAACGTATGGATAGCCCAATACGCGCGTTGAATCTTTTATTGCTTGCTTAGATTTGATTGTGCCGTAGGTAATAATCTGAGCTACGCGATCTTCCCCATATTTAGAAGTTGCATAACGAATCATTTCACTGCGCCGGCGCTCATCGAAGTCCAAGTCGATATCGGGCATAGAGATTCGCTCTGGATTTAAGAAGCGCTCAAACAAAAGTCCATGTTCAAGTGGATCAAGGCCAGTAATTCCAAGTGAGTATGCGACGAGTGAGCCAGCGGCTGAACCGCGACCTGGTCCCACGCGGATACCCACCTCTTTCGCATGTGCGACTAAATCTGCAACAACTAAAAAGTAACCAGGAAATCCCATCGTTTGCATGACTCCGAGCTCATAAGCCAATCGCTCTGTATGTGCAGGTGTTACACGAGCGCCTAGCCGCGCCGTAAGCCCACGGGCAGCCTCTTTTTGTAGCCATGAATCTTCAGTTTCACCTTCTGGAACGCTGAACTGGGGAAGTAGATTTTCACCCTCACGTAATGTGACATTACAGCGCTCAGCAATCAATAGCGTGTTGTCACAGCTCTCTGGAATTTCCTTAAACAGTTCACGCATCTCTTGCGGGGTCTTTACATAGAAAGTGTCGTTATCAAACTTAAATCGCTTTGGATCAGCCAGCGTCGAGCCCGATTGAATACACAATAAAGCTTCGTGTGCACCTGCATCGCTTTGCAATGTGTAATGGAGATCATTGGTTGCAAGAAGCGGCAAACCTAATTCCTTGCCGAGTTTGAGTAAGTCTGCCTTTACGCGAGTTTCTATATCGATTCCATGATCCATGATTTCTAAGTAAAAGCTTTCAGGACCGAAAATATCTCGATAATCACTAGCTGCTTTAAGCGCCTCCTTATAGGCACCCATACGCAATCGCGTTTGAACTTCTCCACCAGGACATCCGGTTGTTGCAATTAAACCCTTGGAATGTTTAGCAAGAAGTTCGCGGTCCATTCTAGGTTTGTAGTAATAACCTTCAAGAGATGCCAGAGAAGAAAGTCTAAAAAGATTTCCTAAGCCGACATTATTTTCGGCCAAAATAGTCATATGCGTATATGCACCACCACTGGAAACATCGTCTTCTCCGCCATCGGCCCACTTGACTCGCTTCTTATCAAAACGTGATTCAGGTGCAACGTAGGCTTCAATACCAATGATTGGCTTAACACCAGCTTTTTGTGCACCCTTATAAAAATCATAAGCTCCGAAAACATTGCCGTGATCGGTCATTGCAATCGCCGGCATACCTTGGCGAGACACTTCGCTCATTAACTCTGAAACGCGCGCTGCACCATCGAGCATTGAATACTCAGTATGTACGTGCAGGTGAACGAAGTTATCTTTTGACATTGTTGCGCAAGGTTATTACTTAGGGCAGAACGGCGTCGGATAGCAACGCCAATGAGCCTGTGAGATCGGCTGGGTAGGGGGCAATAAAGCTCAGTGCCTCACCAGAAATGGGGTGGGCAAAACGCAGTTCTTTGGCATGGAGCCATGGTCGCGCCATTTCAAGGCTTTTAGCTAATACTGGATCTGCGCCATACGTAGTATCCCCCACCAAAGGGTGGTTGAGGGCTGAGAAGTGCACGCGGATTTGGTGTGTGCGTCCCGTTTCCAACTCAACTTTAACCAGAGAGACCGCTCGATAAAACTCAATCACTTCATAATGAGTGATGGACTCTTTCCCCGTTCCCACAACTGCAAAGCGATGATCTTCCTTCGGGTGTCGATCGATGGGTGCATCAATAGTTCCAGTCGTTGGATCCATGTGGCCCTGAATGAGTGCGTGATAAATCTTCTCAACTGTACGAGTGCGAAATGCATCTTTCAAAACAGTAAATGCTCGATCACTTTTTGCGACAATCATCAAGCCGCTTGTTCCGACATCTAATCTATGCACAATTCCTTGGCGCTCTGCTGCGCCACTTGTGGAGATGATAAATCCTGCGGCACTTAAAGCGCCGACAACGGTTGGTCCCGTCCAACCAGGACTCGGATGTGCTGCACATCCAACAGGTTTATTAATAACAACAATGTCTTCATCCTCATAGACAATCTCTAAGCCATCGATCGGCGTAAGTGGAATAGGGATTGTGTTAACTTGGGCTGGCATTAAGACATCGATAATCTGTCCAGCGGAAACTCGTTCTGATTTGAGCATTGCTTTGCCATCAGTTGTGATGTCTCCATCTTCGAGAAGTTTGACAACTGCAGTTCGAGAAAGACCCAACACTCGCGTAAGTGCGCTATCAATTCGCTCACCTGCCACTCCCTCAGGAACTGACAATGTTCGAAGCTCTCGATTACTCATAATGACGCTTCCTTTTTCGCAATGGGAGGAATATTCCTTGCGGATAGGACTATCGAAATTGCAGAAGCAATGACGATTGCAGAATCAGCAATATTGAATATAGGCCAATGAGGTAATTGCATCCAATCGACCACATGGCCACGCAAGAAACCAGGCTCACGGAATAAGCGATCTGAAAGGTTTCCCAGAATTCCGCCCATAACCAGACCAAGTACCACTGCCCACCCTCGTGACGTGAGCTTAGGTGCAAAGTAAGAAATCACCACTAAGACGAATATTGAAAAAATGGATAACAGAAGGGTTGCACTTGTTGCAAAAGAAAATGCTGCCCCGGAGTTTCTGGCAAAAGTGAGTTGAAAAAATGAACCAATAATTTTTACTGAGTCGCGATGTGAAAGCTGGCTAACCGCCCACGCCTTAGTTGCTAAATCGAGGATCCAGATAGACCAGGCAACACTTAAGAGTGTTCGCCAGCTGCGCACTGTTAGCGCCGTTCTTCCTTCTGCTTGCAGAGCATGCAGAGAGTGGCGCGAGGGAATACTTGAAGTCGGGCCTTTCCAATTGGATTGCCACACTCTTCGCAGTTTCCATAACGCTTTGAATCAATTCGCTCTAACGCGCGCTCAGTTTGTAAAACCATGTCACGAGCGTTGATGACTAATGACATTTCATGCTCACGCTCAAAAGTTTTAGTTCCCGCATCTGCCTGATCATCACCAGCGCCTTCGCCAGACTCTTGAATTAATGAGTCCATTTCAATTTCAACCAGCGCTAATTCACGGCGAAGACGTTCGAGCTCTTTTGATATTTCGGTTCGGATAGCTTTGAGTTCTGCAGACGTCCATGACGGCTCAGATTCGCTAACAACAACTGGAGTTGGTGCACCCTTGATTGGCTTTAATGGCGCAAACTTTTTTGTACTTTTTACAGGACGAGGAGGTGGTGGCATCACTAAGCGACGCTCTTCGACGACTGGGACAAGAACAGGAGCGGTGACAGTTGAAACAGAGACCGTCTGAGATTTTTCATCTACCGTCAACGTTGTTTTGGAAGGAAAAGCTTTTCCTGCCGCTTTCTTAACTGGAATACTCTTGGTAGTTACCGCCTTTTTGGCGGCGGTTTTCTTAACAGGAGCTTTCTTGGCAGGTGCTTTCTTGATGGCAGCCTTTTTGGCAGCGACCTTCTTTACTGGCTTCTTCACAGAAGCCTTTTTGGCAGGAGCCTTTTTGGCAGGAGCCTTTTTGGCAGGAGCCTTTTTGGCAGGAGCCTTCTTGGCTGCGACCTTCTTCACTGGCTTCTTCGGCATGACGCGAACCTTATGCCGATTGGCCATGAGATACCAACTGCGCCACGGGCAATCTTTATCGCACCATGGCATAGACTGCGCCTACTGACTAAAAGAAGAGCAATGACGGGGCTATCACCTCACGAGTTCGTCGGAAGAAGTGGGCTCGCGCTCACCTAGAACCGACAGTCAGGATTTTAAGTGGTGCACAGTGTGCACAAGGCGGGTGGTACCGCGAGATCTGCTCAACGGCAGGACTCGTCCCTCCAGAGTTATTTTCCTGGAGGTTTTTTTATGTCGTTTAAGGCCATCTCTCCCGCAGTGGACCTACCTGCCCTAGAGCATTCAATTTTAGATTTTTGGCGCGACAATCAAATCTTCCACAAGAGCGTAGATGCTCGTGTTGGTAATTCACCGTGGACATTTTATGAGGGTCCACCAACTGCAAATGGAATGCCTGGAACACACCACATCGAGGCGCGCGTTTTTAAAGATGTATTCCCTAGATACCAAACAATGAAGGGCATGCATGTCACTCGTAAGGCTGGTTGGGATTGTCACGGCTTGCCAGTTGAAATTGCAGTTGAAAAAGAGTTGGGCTTTGCCGGCAAAGGTGACATTGAAAAATTTGGTGTAGCTGCCTTTAACGATAAGTGTCGCGAATCTGTGCAACGCCATGTGAGTGCATTTACAGATATGACTGATCGTATGGGTTTTTGGGTCGATTTCGACGAAGCGTATTGGACTATGTCTCCTGAATACGTTGAGAGCGTGTGGTGGTCACTTAAGGAGATTTGGAAAAAAGGTCTTCTCGTCCAAGATCATCGAGTTGCACCTTACTGCCCTCGATGTGGAACGGGATTATCTGATCACGAATTAGCTCAAGGTTATGAAAGTGTTGTTGACCCCTCCGTTTACGTCCGTTTTCCAGTTACATCAGGTGATCTAGTTTCCTTGAACGCCTCCCTACTTGTGTGGACGACTACGCCGTGGACGCTTGTTTCTAATACTGCAATTGCTGTACATCCAGAAGTTGAGTACGTCGTGGTGCAGGTGAGTGTTGATGAGCAGACCGAGGTTCTCATTGTTGCTAAAGAGTTAATCGAAAGCCTAAAAGGTGAAAAAGTAATTCTCAAATCCATTCTTGGTAAAGATTTAGAGCGCACAACATATAAGCGACCATTTGATTACGTTGAAATCCCTGATGCTCACTACGTAGTACTTGCAACCTACGTAACAACTGAAGATGGAACTGGATTAGTCCACCAATCCCCCGCATTTGGCGCTGACGACCTTGCAGTCTGTCGAGGTTATGGCCTCCCAGTTATAAATCCGATTGCACCTGATGGAACTTTTCTGAGCGCAACTCCAGTTGTGGGCGGTATGTTCTTTAAAGACGCTGACAAAGTCCTAGTCAAAGAATTAAGAGCAAATGGCTCACTGTACAAACATCAACCTTATGAGCACACGTATCCGCATTGTTGGCGCTGCCATACAGCTCTTATGTATTACGCACAGCCATCGTGGTATGTGCGTACAACTTCAATTAAGGATGCATTGCTGCGTGAGAATGCAGCCACTGATTGGCACCCACAGACTATTAAAGAAGGTCGCTACGGAGATTGGCTTAACAACAATATCGACTGGGCGCTTTCGCGAAATAGATACTGGGGAACTCCCCTGCCAATTTGGCGCTGTGAGAACAAACATGAAATCTGTGTAGATTCTTTGAAAGAGTTAGGTGCACTAGCCGGTCAAGAGTTGTCGGCGCTAGATCCACATCGCCCATTTGTTGATGACATTACTTTTGCTTGTGCAGAGTGCTCACAGCTGATGACACGCGTTCCAGAAGTGATTGATTGTTGGTATGACTCTGGCGCAATGCCCTTTGCCCAATGGGGTTATCCTCACAAAGAAGGTTCAGTCGAAAAATTTAAAGCCTCTTATCCGGCAGATTTTATCTGTGAAGCAATTGACCAAACACGTGGCTGGTTTTACACCCTGATGACGATTGGAACCTTAGTTTTCGATAAGTCTTCTTACAAGACAGTTCTATGCCTGGGTCATATTTTGGATAAAGATGGCCGCAAAATGAGTAAGCATGTTGGAAATGTTTTAGAACCAATGGCACTTATGGATCAACATGGCGCAGATGCTGTGCGCTGGTACATGTTGGCTGCGGGGTCTCCATGGGCTGCCCGCCGCGTTGGACATGAGGCAATCAATGAAGTTATTCGAAAAACTCTACTGACATATTGGAACACTGTTTCTTTTCATGCGCTCTATGCCAATGCATCAGACTTTGAGCTTTCTCAAGCTCCAGAGTTGAAAGACCGTGCATTGATGGACCGGTGGATTATCTCCGAGCTCAATGTATTAATTGAGTCAGTGGATGAAGCCTATGCCGGCTTTGATTCACAAATTGCCGGAAAAGCTCTTGCCGGATTTATCGATGACCTCTCTAACTGGTACGTGCGCCGTTCACGGCGACGCTTCTGGGATGGCGATCTAGCTGCCATGGCGACCTTGCATGAATGCCTTGTCACGCTGACAAAACTTCTGGCACCCATGGTTCCTTTTATTACCGAACAAGTGTGGCAGGAACTAGTACGCCCAACCGATACAACGTCCTCGATGTCGGTTCACCTAACAGATTTTCCCACCCCCAATAAGAGCGCGATCAATAACGAACTCTCCCGACAAGTAGCACTTACTAGACGTATTGTTGAGTTAGGCCGTGCATCTCGCGCCGAATCCGGAATTAAGATTCGTCAACCACTGCAACGTGCACTGATAGCGGCTACTGGATGGTCAAGTTTGCCTGAAGCGATGCGCGAACAGATTGCTGACGAGTTAAATGTTATTGAGCTTGAAGATATTGCTAGCGCCGATGGCGACTTGGTAGATATTTCCGTAAAGGCTAACTTCAAAACTTTAGGTGCAAAATTTGGTGGTGCAGTGCAAGAGATTGCTAAAGCAATCGCTGCGACCGATGCAACGACACTTGTTAAGAAATTGCGTACTGAAGGTGAGACGAAGTTGGGAGAATGGGAGATTTCCTTAGACGACTTAGTAGTGACTGAAGTTCCCAAGAGCGGATGGATGGTGTCATCTCACGACGGTGAGAGTGTTGCCCTAGATCTTGCTCTGTCACCATCATTGATTTTGGCTGGTAACGCGCGTGAGGTTATTCGCTTTATTCAAGAGCGCCGTAAAAGTGACGGCTTTGAAATTTCCGATCGTATTGATATTACGTGGAATGCCAGCGTTGAGATTGCAGAGGCAATTGCCAGCGACCTTGCACACATTCAAGATGAGGTTTTGTCTTTATCGATGGTGCGTGACGAATCACTTGCCCTAGATCAGGGAGAGCTTGGGTTAGCAGTAAAACTAGTTAAATCCCTCTGACGAAACCTAAAAGTAGTTGAACGGCGAAGAAAAGAACTATAAAACTTAGATCAAGACTTACTGCGCCAAGGCGAAGCGGTGGAATAAATCTTCCAACGAAGCGCATCGGCTGATCCGTAATGGCATAAATCGCTTCTACTAAATAAAGCGTGACTCCACTTGGGCGCCAATTGCGCGCAAACATTCGTACGTAATCAAGAATCAATCGACCCAGTAGGGCAAATAAGAATAGCTGCAGTACGCCCGCTAAAAGCGAACTGATTCCCATATGAAATCAGCTCTGGTTAAAGAAACTAGCTTGCGCAGCCGCTGACTTATCTTCATTGCTCACTTGTAGGTTAGCTGGTGAGATCAAGAAAACTTTTTTCGTAACGCGCTCGATAGTTCCATGTAAACCAAATGCTAGGCCACTTGCAAAATCGACTAAACGCTTATGCTCTGACTCGTCCATGTCAGTTAAATTAATTATTACTGGATTGCCTTGACGAAAGTGCTCACCAATTGTGCGGGCCTCATTATAAAAACGTGGGTGCAAAGTGATGATGCGATCTAGTGTTGGTAGATCAAGTTGAGGGGCTGGCTCAACAGTTGATGTAATCACCGATGAGACAGGACGCGGTAGACGCGGCTTGATTCGAACTTCGTTAGATGTTTGAACTGCCGGTACTGATTTTGCGACCGGGGTATCAAAATCAGGATCATCCATCAAACCTAAATAATTTGCGACGCGCTTAAGGGCATTAGTCATAGTCAAAATATACCTACCCAACTACCTGGAACCAAGGATTGAACTACCGATTCGACAATGTGTCGCCCCGTGCATAATCGCCTCTTCATAGTCCCCGCTCATGCCTGCCGACAGCGAGGTAGCACGCGGAAATTCGCGAATGAATCCGCGGTGAATCTCTGCCAACTTGCTAAAGGAATCAGTGGGATTCTTACCCAACGGGGCAACTGCCATAAGCCCCGCCAAATGATGCACTGGCGATGCTTGGACCAAACTAGCTAACGTGTAAAGGGTTTCCGTATCACTGCCGCCGCGATTATCTGCACCATCCAAACTGACCTGAAGAAATATTTCCAATGGATGCACTGTCGATTTTTCAATCAATGCAAAATGCCGTGCATCATCAAGGGAATGAACTACATGGCTCCACGTACACAGAGACTTAATTTTGTTACTTTGAATCTGTCCCTGGAAATGCCAGTTCGCGGGTACCGCCGCTGCCTTCTGTGCCCCATCGGCATCCCGATTCTCACCAAAATCACTAATGCCTAAATCTTTTAGAATTTCAATATCACTTAAGGGGAATGTCTTTGTCACGGCGATCAAAAGGATTTCCTTCGGATCACGACCAGTGGCTTTGGCGCTAGCTGCAATACGTTCACGTACTTCAGTGAGTTTCTGTTCTATCTCGTTATGACGTGTCATAGCCAGACAACTCCTGCATTTCTGCCAGTGATGTTGTGCTGGCGATAAGAGAAGTAGTGCGTATCTTCCAAGGTGCACGTCGGTGATGCTTCATAGCTAATTCCTTGCGAAACTAAAACGGTGATTAAAGCCTTAGGCAGATCCAAGGACGGAGTGTGTTCGCGCGTGAGAGAATATGCATCCGGGTGTGTTTTGCATACTTCATCTTGGATGGCTTGTGAAACTTCATAACAGCGTCCGCAAATCGACGCACCTAATTTTGCATGAATCTCTCCAGCGCCTAAGCGCTTCATTTCATCAATTACTTTAGATGCAATTGCATTCTGTAAGCCTTTGCGCCCAACATGAACCGCTGCAACCACGGTTGTAGAAACAAGTAGCAGCGGAATGCAATCAGCCACCATTACAGCTAGAGCAAGACCTTGTCTGGTTGTTATCAATGCATCACATGTTGGATCAATCTCAGAATACGAATCAATCACTTGAAAATTATCACCATGAACTTGATTCATAAATTGAACCGGGCCGACCATTGATGTGAGAAATGCTCGATTGCGATCAACAGAAACTGGATCATCGCCAACATGGCGGGCTAAGTTAAAAGACTCAAAAGGCGCCAGGCTAAAACCCTGACGCCGATCGGTAAAGAGTTCTGGCAAAGCTTTACTTCATGAAATCGGGGACGTCGACCTCATCTGAATCATTGTCAGAAACTAGCTCTTCAAAAGTGACTCGGCGTCGCGCAATTGGCTGATCGTTTAGTTCCAAAGCCACCGATATCGGGTCATTAGAGGCAATTGGGTCGGCTACCCCGCCAAGGGTTGCTGCATCAATGACTGGCGTCAGAACCCGCTTAGGTTCGCCACCTTCAAAACCAGCGGCCACGACTGTAATTCGTACCTCATCACCCAACGCATCATCAATTGTTGTTCCGAAAATAAACTTAGCGTTTGGATGCACAGCTGATTGAACCAATTCACATGCTTCATTTACCTCAAAGAGTCCAAGGTCTGATCCACCAGACACTGAAAGAAGTACACCCATTGCGCCATCGATTGATGCCTCCAAGAGTGGAGACGAGATGGCTAACTCTGCTGCGCGAAGTGCTCGATTTTCACCACGTGCTGAACCAATTCCCATCAGTGCTGAACCGGCACCAGACATAACGGCTTTAACATCAGCAAAGTCAAGATTAATCAGACCAGGCTGAGTAATTATCTCCGTAATTCCCTGCACACCAGAAAGTAAAACTTGATCTGCACTCTTAAAAGCATCCGCCAAAGTAATTGTGCGATCTGAAATTGCTAAAAGTCGATCATTAGGAATAACAATTAAAGTATCAACTTCAGCACGAAGTGCCTCAATTCCAGTGTCTGCTTGCGTTGCGCGAAGTTTGGCTTCAAATGAAAATGGTCGAGTAACAACACCGATTGTTAATGCACCAATGTCACGAGCAATTTTTGCAACTACCGGAGCAGCACCAGTACCAGTACCTCCACCTTCACCTGCCGTTACAAAAACCATATCGGCGCCACGTAAAATCTCTTCGATGTCTTCTGCGTGATCGAGTGCAGCTTCGCGACCCTTATCGGGATCCATACCTGCGCCAAGGCCGCGTGTAGTTTTTCTTCCGATATCTAATTTAACATCGGCATCGCTCATCAACAGATGTTGTGCATCGGTATTTATCGCAATGAACTCAACGCCTTTGAGTCCTACATCGATCATGCGATTGATTGCATTTACTCCACCGCCACCAATTCCAACGACCTTGATGACTGCTAAATAATTCTGCGGTGAAGCCACTTTTATCCTCCTCGTGAACTATAAACCTCAACTTGAGCCTTATAATTCAATGTTTATTGATAAGGCGAACGTAAAGTGCCAGCGCTTTTTAATCAAATACCGACTCGAACTATTTGCTGTGTCGTACTTCAATATTTATTTGACGATTGGAGCATGCGGGGCCGATACATCAACTCTCTTTAAGTTTTTATTTTCCGGTTGAAGCAGCAAAGCCCTATAAACCTTAGCTTTTAATGCATTCTCTTCACTTCTGCCCCATCGAAGCTCTAGGTTTCCACTCTTTGTCACTAACTCCAGGAAGAATGTGTCGCCACTATGAGCTTTGACCATTCGTACTTGTGCTGCAATATCGGTTGGCAGCTGTCTAAAGAATGCAGCGGCAATAATTGCAGAATCGACGTTTGGAGCTTGAATTTTTGGCAGTTGAGCAACATCCTTATTGCGGATCATGAAACTCGCGCCTTGAGCATCGATTGCTAGATTGTTATAGATAGCTATAGGAGTTCGCTCAGTTATTGTGATGCTTACTTTGCCGGTTATCCAATTTCTAGAAACAGTTGCGCTCTTTACCCAATCATTTTTTTCAAATACCCGTGCGACGATTCGGGGTTCTACTCGAGCTAGTTTTTCACCTTTGACTACGCCAGAAGGCAGAGCAGCATCTGTGCCTTTTATTTCGACTGCACTCACTGTAAACAGGGTTGACCAACCTAAAATATAAGCCGCCCCACCCACCATTAGCGCAGAAACAATTATTACAAGACGACGTTTATTCATTTAATCAAAGCGCCGAATCAGGCCATCGATAATTATTGGTGCAAGCGAGCTAACATCACCTGCACCAAGAGTGATAATCACATCACCTGGTTCGGCGTAGCCAACAATCAGATCAGTAACTTCAATAAAATTTGGGATGTACTCCCCTTTAGTCATTGCGCTAGTTATCAATTGCGAAGTTACTCCAGGAATTGGCTTTTCACTTGCTGCATAAATTTCGAGAACTATTACACGATCTGCAGCATCTAATACGTGTGCAAAGTTCGTTGAAAATGCTTGAGTTCGAGAGTATCGATGTGGCTGAAAGATCACCAAGAGTCGGCCATCGCCGGCAAATCGACGTGCGGCCGTGAGAGTTACATCGATCTCTGTCGGATGGTGTCCATAGTCATCGACCACGCGAATTCCATGAACCGTTCCAATGAGCTCAAAGCGACGACCCGTACCCCTAAAAGTTGATAGGCCCGTCAATAGATCACCTGCTGCAAATCCCAATTGAATTCCGGTTGCAAGGACGCCTGCTGCATTCAAAAGGTTGTGATGGCCGGGAACTACTAGCTCAATAAAACCAATGGACTTGCCGTGCCATAGCGCCCTGGCCTTTGATCCAGATGCCCCAAGTTCAATCTGATCAATTCGCAAGTCCGCATCATCTGCTACTCCATAAGAAATGATACTTAATCCACTCGTGTTACTAACGAGTGCGCGCGCTCCTGCATCATCCATGCAGTAAGTAAGAAAACCATCTGGATTAATCGTGGCTATAAAAGCGCTAAAAGCTTTTTCAACATCGGCAGGTGTAGCAAAAAAATCAACATGGTCATGTTCCACGTTTGTAACGATTGCTGCGAACGGATGATATTCAATAAAAGATCCATCCGATTCGTCGGCTTCTGCAACAAATATATTTCCAGTACCCCGATGGGCATTAGATCCTGATGCGGTAATTGTTCCACCGATTGCAAATGAAGGATCCGCACCACATGCTTGCAAGGCAACTGCAAGCATCGAAGAAGTTGTTGTCTTTCCATGAGTACCCGCTACCGCGATGGACTTTGAATCCGACATTAGGATGGCCAGAGCAGCAGCACGAGTGAGAACTTTAATTCCTCTTTCATGCGCACGAATCAATTCAGGATTATTAACAGCTATCGCTGTGGAATAAACCACAAGATCGGCACCCTCAACATTTTCTCCAACGTGCTGGGTGGAAATTTCTGCACCAAGTGCTTGGAGTGCTTTCACTACAGAGGAGTCTTTGGCATCAGATCCACTGACACGAATTGAATGCGAGAGCGCGATACGTGCGAGGCCGCTCATACCCGCACCACCAATTCCAATAAAATGGATTCTTTTTCCAATAAGTGATTTCAATTCAATTCGATTCATGCTGCACCCACAGCAAACTCGCCCAATGCAACAATTTTTTCTGCTGCAGTGAGATCTTTCGGGTCACCCGCTATTGGAGCTGCATGTGATCTCTCAATAAGATTATCAATTTCAGATATCAAATAATGGGCGTTAAATTGAGCTTGATTAACAATCTCAGCACGGCCACTTTCAACTAACGAGCGAGCATTGTGTAACTGTTCTCCATTTCCTACTGGTAGGGGTACGAACAGTGCAAATCGCCCAAGGGCTGCAAATTCGCTGCACGTTACCGCACCACTGCGCGCGATGATTACATCGCTAGCTAAATAAGCCAACGCCATATCGTCGACATATGCAACGGGCTTATATCCGGGTGCGGACTGTGGCAATAGGTTGAGGCGACCCACTGAATGAAAGATCGAAACTTTTTTTGCTTGGAGCGCATCTAACGACTGGGCGACTACGGAATTAATCGCTATAGAACCTTGCGAACCTCCCATGATAAAAAGTAATGGTGAATCCGTATCGAAGCCCAAACGTGCTTTTGCGCTACTTCTGGCAGCTTTCCAATCATGGCTCGATTCAATAAAAGCATGCGCGACGTCCGAGCGCAGTGGGAGTCCAGTTATAAGCGCGTCGCTGAACTCCTGACTCTCTATCGGATTAGCAACTGCTACATAAGGTGTCATACGTGCACCAAGCCTATTAGCCCACCCAGGTGTGGCATTAGCTTCATGAACAAGAGTTGGAGTTCTGGCTATACGTGCCGAGAGATATGCAGGCGCACTTACGTATCCCCCAAACCCAATCAATAAATCTGCCGATTTTACAATCGCATACGACGCTCTGATTGATTGAAGTAAATCGATCGGAATTTTTAGCCATGAGATTGAAGGTTTCCTGGATATTGCAACTTTAGGTATTAGTAATAATGTGAATCCTTGCGCAGGAACCAATGAATTTTCCAGGCCACTCTTGGTTCCTAGAAATAAGATTTTATCTGCTGGGTGAGTTTCTCGCCAAGACTTTGCTACTGCAAGTGCAGGCTCGATGTGGCCAGCTGTACCGCCCCCGGCAAAAACTATCGTAGCCATGCCGCTCCGGCTTTTTGAAGTTCCTTGTAAATTACTGGATCACGTCGTGCAGCTCCAATGACAAATGCTAAGCCCATATAGGTGGCAACTATTGCTGAGCCTCCATATGAAACCAATGGCAATGTCACTCCGACCACTGGAAGAATGCTAATCGCAGAACCAATATTAAGAATCGATTGAATTGCAATCCAGCATCCGATTCCAGAACAGACATAACGCACCATAGGATCGGCAGCGCGTAGAGCAATTTTAAAGATTGAAAAAATCAAAACTGAAATTAAAAACAGAGTCATCAAAGTTCCGAACAGGCCTAACTCTTCACCTATGACTGAAAAAATAAAATCAGTATGCGCCTCAGGTAAATTTCCCCACTTTTGACGGCTCGCCCCCAGTCCAACTCCAAATAAACCGCCGCTGGCTAAGCCAAGCAAGCTGTGCGCGGGTTGCCAACCAATATTTTTGTATTGATCTTCGGCAAAAGGATTAAGGAAAACAGAAAAACGAGCCATTCGATAGGGAGCAGAGAGAATCAGAGCTCCAATTCCTGCAAAACCTAAAGCCATAATTCCGCTAAATACGCTGAGGCGAACCCCTGAAACCCACAAAAGACCCGCTAAAACAAAGCCGAAAACAGAGGCAGTTCCTAAGTCGCTACCTGCCATTACAAGAACAATACAAACAAAGTAGGCCGGCGCAATCAGCTTGATGACATTTCCTTGAATCTCGCCCATTCGTTCGCGCTTAGCCAATACATATCCGGCCCAAAGAATCATCAAGAATTTGGCTATCTCGCTAGGTTGAACATCGACGAAACCCAAACTAATCCAGTTATGGTTTCCGTTAACGCTCTTACCAATTACTTGCACAATAGCTAATAATCCAAAAGAAACAACTACGCCTAACCGTGCAATGTCCTTCCAACGATTTAAGGAGAATCGTGAGAGGACCCAGGCCATGGGTATGGAGATGAGTAAGAAAATGAATTGTCGCAAAACAATTGCGAATGTTGTTCCTTTAGTTTCAAGGGAGTGAATTGAAGATGCGGAAAAAACCATAACGAGACCTAAGAGGCTTAATCCAAGTGAGCTAAAAATCAACATGTAATAGAGGTTGATAGGTTTGCTGAAGAAATTCTGCTTTTGTTCAACCGTCATGTTTCACCAATTTCTTTACTGCCTCTGCAAACCGATCACCGCGATCGCTATATGAAACAAATTGATCCATCGATGCACACGCTGGTGCCATCAAAACAGTATCCCCTGGTTCAGCATAAGTTACTGCAGTGCTGACAATTTTCTCCATGAAACTATTTGACTCACCGCCTTTGACATAGTCGCTATCCATATCAATCATGACTCGTGCAGTTCCTGGAGAATGCTGCTTAAACGCATCCTCAAGAAGAATTCGGTCGGTTCCTATCAAAATAGCAACTTTGATTCGCTTTGCACATGTCTTAATCAGTTCGGACATGTCGGCACCTTTTGCTAAACCGCCAGCGATCCAAATAACGCTGAGATGAGACATCAGTGAAGCCGAAGCGGCATGCGGATTTGTCGCCTTGGAATCATCTATCCAGTTCACACCATTGGCCTGAAGAATTGATTCAATGCGATGGCGCCCTGGGTGAAAGTTACGGAGCGCATGTTGGATATTTTCATATGGCACGCCCACACTTCGAGCTAAACCAGCGGCGGCTAAAGCGTTTGAAACGCTGTGAGGCAACGTTGGTTGAATATCAGAAATTGACGCAATCATTCCAGCTTCATTGGCATCATCAATAAATGCCCTGTCAACTAGTAAATCCTCTACGAGTCCAAGCTCTCCTGGGGCGGGTGTTTGAAGTGAGAAAAAGACTTTCCGTCCTGGCCAGTTTTGGGCCATCATGAAAATTTGTTCATCCTGTGCATTTAAAATTCCAACATTGGCGCGATTGAGGATTGATAATTTATCTTCGCAATATTTTTCAAAACTTCCATGCCAATCAATATGGTCCTGTGCGATATTCAAAATGGCAACAGCTGCAAACTCAGCATCTTTCATCCAGTGAAGCTGAAAAGAAGATAATTCAAGCACTAAATAATCATAGGCATCATCACGATCTACAGCATCAATGACGGTATCTCCTACGTTTCCACATGCAACCGCTTTGTACCCTGCACTTTGCAGAATTGCTGCAGTCATTTCTACGGTCGTTGTTTTACCATTTGTACCAGTTAAAGCTAACCACTGTTGCGAAGGCGATTTGTGCCGTGAGAGCGCCCATGCAATATCAATTTCATTCTCTATCTCTAGGCCTGCTGCAACAGCTGCCACCACCAGTGGGTGGTCTTCTTTCCACCCTGGAGAGACAACCACTGCATCAAAATTCGTCATTACAAGATCATCGGGCTTTATGACATTAAAGTCTGAATGCGAATGTGAATTCTCATCAACAATACTTACCGAGGCTCCATGCCTTGAGAGTGATATGGCTACTGCATTGCCCGTTACTCCAGCCCCAAGGATTAAATATCTGCGACTGACAAAAAATTTGTCCATGTAATTTACTTAACTACCCACTGTGCGTAAAAAAGACCTAGTCCACCTGCAACACTCAGGCCAGCAATAATCCAGAAACGAATCACCACTGTGATCTCTGCCCAACCCTTGAGTTCAAAGTGGTGATGTAGCGGCGCCATTTTGAATACACGTTTTCCGCCGCTAATTTTAAAGTAAAGGGTTTGTATTACGACTGACATCGTAATAATTACAAACAGGCCTCCCAAAGGAACCAACAGCAGTTCGACTCGAAGGGTTGCAGCTAGACCAGCAATTGCCGCACCAAGTGCAAGGGATCCGGTATCTCCCATAATAATTTTTGCTGGGGCCGTGTTCCACCATAGAAATCCAGTGCACCCTCCGGCAAAAGCTGCAGCTAGTACCGCGAGATCAAGTGGATCACGCACTAAATAGCAACCGGAGGCACTTATCACTGCACAACTTTGGCCAAACTCCCACACTCCAATGAGCACGAAGGCAAGAAAGGTCATGATAGTTGCACCAGTTGCTAATCCATCAAGGCCATCGGTCAAATTTACGCCATTGCTTGCTGACATCACCATAAGAATGATCCAAATGATTGCGAAGAATGATCCTAGATAAATACTTGTCTCTCGAACTCCAGATAAATAATGTGAAATAGGAGTTAAAGAATCCGGATCAGCAAATCGTAAGCCTAAGAATCCAAATACACCTGCAATGATTGCTTGAGTAATAAGTTTATATCGCCCTTTTAGCCCTCTGGAATTTTGGCGAGAAACTTTCAACCAATCATCAATAAAGCCAATTGCTCCCAGACTGACAACTAATCCAATAACTAATAGTGCAGAAACTGTAAAAGAATTACCAGAGATAAGGTGTGCGGCAGAGTAACCGAAAATTGCAGCGAGAATAAATATTATTCCACCCATGGTTGGCGTACCACGCTTTGTGTGATGGCTGCTTGGGCCGTCATCTCGAATAATTTGCCCATATCCTTTATTAGCTAAAATCTTTATCAGGATCTTGGTTCCAAAGAGTGAAAAAGCTAGGGCCAGCGCGCCGGCTATGAGAATCTGTCTCATTCATTCACTCCAATCTTCTCATTCCAATACAGCTCTAACCATTCAGTAATAACTTCAAAACCTTCCGAACGTGATGCCTTGACAAGCACTACATCACCCTCTGCCAAATATTCGAAATACTTTCGTGCATCTTCTTTAGTCTGCACATGATGGACAGCAAGTTCTCCAGCTCCAACCCCATATTCAGGGGCATTGACCACGACCAAATGATCAATACCTATCTCTTGAGCAAGGGTGCCAATACCTGCGCTCAGCAATGGGCCTGACTCGCCGAGTTCCTGCATTTTTCCTAGAAATGCCCAAGACTGACCACCGCGTTCTTGGGCAAATAAGGCTAATGAGCGCAAAGCAGCTGCCATTGAAACTGGGTTAGCGTTGTAAGAGTCATTGATGATTAAGAAATCCTGCAGTTCGTGAAGCTCCATGCGCCATTTACTAGAGCTCTCTGCAGTCGATAGTGAACTGGCTATTAGTTCTAGCGGAAGATTCAACGCTGTACCAACTGCTGCAGCTGCAAGTGCGTTAGAGATTTGATGCGCACCGACTAAACGCATCCCAACCGCATCACGTCCAGCCGTCGTTACTACATCAAAGTGAGGCCGTCCTTCGCGAATTTCTATATCAGAGGCACGTACATCAAGGTCTGCTCGCTCGCCAAACATTATTGTGCGGCCGTCATGAAATTTGGCCATCAAGGGCGTGTATTCATCATATGTACCAAGAATGGCAGTACCTGATTTACCTAGCGACTGGATGAGTTCTGCTTTAGTTTCTGCAATTGCTGCAGTCGAACCAAATTCACCAAGGTGGGCACTGCCCACAGTGAGAACTACGCCAATATTTGGTTGTGCAATTTCACACAAGCGAGCAATATCACCTGTGTGTCGTGCTCCCATTTCTAAAATACAGAATTTTGTTTTCTCATCGCATTCCAATAACGTAATGGGAAGGCCTAGATCATTATTAAAAGATCCTTGTGGTGAAACTGTTGGACCAACCGTACTAAGCATGTGTCCTAATAAATCTTTAGTACTTGTTTTTCCTTGAGACCCAGTAATACCGATGACAGTTAAGTTAGTTAATTTCTTTCGGACAAAACTAGCAAGAATTGAAAGTGCGGCAATCACATCTTTTACAACAATGCAGGGACCATCGATGATATGAGTTGTCAAAGAAAACATAGATCCGAGTCGATAAGCATCGGCTACAAAATCATGGCCATCATTATTTTCACCTCGAAGAGCCAAGAAAAATGTTCCTGGACCAGCCTTGCGTGAGTCAAAGACTGGCGCTTTAGAGATAAGTAGGTCCTTGTCGCAATGAAGCTCACCGCCCACTAAAAGGGCGATTTCGCCCGCAGTTAACGTAATCACTTCTTATTCTCAATCGCTTTAGCTAGCTCGATGCGATCATCGAAATCAGTGATTTCTCCATTAATTTCCTGACCTTTTTCATGGCCCTTACCTAGGACAATTACTACATCTCCTGATTGGGCAGCGTTCACGGCCGCTCGTATTGCAGAAGCTCGATCTGGAATAACTTCATGAGGTGGCTTAATATCTATATCTAAAACCATTTGAATCAAAATATCTTGTGGGTTTTCGCTACGAGGATTATCACTTGTAAATATTGCAATATCCGAGCCTTCAAACAACGCTTTACCCATCAACGCACGTTTGGTTTTATCGCGGTCTCCCCCGCAACCCAGGACTGCGATTACATTGCCTTCAGAAATTTCATGAGCTGTTTCTAGAACTCGAACGACTGCTTCTGGGGAATGGGCATAGTCCACGAGCGCAGTGAAATTTTGCCCAAGTCGTACGGCTTCAAGTCTGCCGGCAGCACCGGTCAACCGTGGAATTATCGCCGCTATATCTATGGGGTCAATTCCACTCTCAACTGCAATTGCAACTGCCATGAGTAAATTGTCGTAATTAAATCCGCCATGCAAGGAAGTCTTAGCTTCAATGAGAATGCCACCACTGCCGCGAATAGCAATTGAAGCTCCTATGTAGTCAGATACGATTTGTGTAAAATGCCAATCAGCGCTGGAGCTATAGCGCGAAAGAGTCTTTACCGATAGCTCCGTCATTTTCGTTAATCTTTCACCATATGCATCATCAACGTTAATGACTGCTAAATCTGCATACTCAAAAGTAAACAATCTAGATTTAGCTAAGAAGTACTCCTCCATGGTTTTATGAAAATCTAGGTGGTCTTGAGAAAGATTTGTAAATCCCACGACCGCAAAGTGACTACCTCTAATTCGTTCTAAAGTAATTGCGTGGCTTGAAACTTCCATAACTAAATTCCGCATGTGCCTCTCACGCATAACTGCGGTAAGCGCAGATAATTCAGCACTTTCAGGGGTTGTGCGTTTACTTGCCATCACTTCAGAACCGATTCGAGTTTCAACTGTTCCTATTAAGCCGCTTTCACGACCCGCAAAGCTCATAATTTGATGCAACAACGTTGTTACTGTCGTCTTTCCATTTGTTCCGGTTATACCAACGCTATACAGATCACGCATCGGTTCGCTATAAAACCATGCACCTACGATTCCAGCGGCACGGCGTGGATTAGAAGTAACTATTACTGGTAAATCGCTAATCATGGATGCGCCAGTAACATCAGTTAGAACAGCTACTGCTCCCTTGGCTTTGGCCTCTTTTGCGAATTGAGCGCCATGAAATTTTTCACCAGGAAGTGCGATAAACAGATCACCTTCGCAGATTGAGTCACTTGTTTGCGATAGGCCCGAAATTAGTATTGATTGTAATTCCTCATTATTAAGTGAAGTGGTCGCATCAATCACTTTACAGACTGCCGATAGAGTTTTGGGCGAACTAGTTATTGGTCTTAACATCTGCAGCCTTCTTAGCTAGTAGCTCTTTTTCATTGAGTGCTACAGGTACGACAGTCGTTCCAGTTGGTGGAATGTGTCGACTTTGCAAAACAAATGACATAACTTTTTTGAAAACTGGACCACCGAGTGCGCCGCCCCAATGCAGACCTTTGGGATCTTGAATTGTTACGCTAATTACATATGCTGGCTTATCTGCTGGCGCAAAACCAATAAATGACGCCGTATATCCGCGATAGCAACCACATGTATCGTCGATACGCATGGCAGTGCCTGTTTTTCCAGCTACGCGGTATCCAGCTATGGCTGCAGTCGGTGCTGTGCCAGATGCCGACACAACACTCTCCATCATGACTCGCATTTTTTGAGCAGTTTCAACGCTGATTACTCGTTGGCTTGTTCTTCCTGCGGCTGGTGTGTAGTTTCCGCTCGCGTCACTTGTTCCAGCAATTACTGTTGGTGAAACACGCATACCATTATTTGCAATAGTCGCAAAGATACTTGTGGCCTGCATTACCGTGAGGGAATAGCCTTGGCCAAAAGCAACTGTTGGCGCTGTAGTTCCAGACCAGTCTGCAACTTTGGGAAGAATTCCATTTGACTCCCCTGGTAGCCCAGAGCCAGTCTTTGTTCCAACGCCAAACTTTGACAAGTAGTTGTACAAGGTTTCATGCGAGAGCAGTTCGCCAATTTGAATAGAACCTGTATTCGAGGATTCTGCAAGAATTCCGGAGGCGGTTAATCTCTTAGTGGCATGGCGCTCGTGGTCGTGGAAAACTTTAGTAGAACGCTTCAGTGCATATGGAACGGAAAAAATCGTCTCCGGCGATATTTTTTTCTCTTCTAAGGCAGCAGAGAGCGTCATTACCTTGCCGGTTGATCCAGGTTCATATACATCCTGAACAGATGGATTTCGCATTGAGACGAGAGAGACTTTAGAAGTGTTATTGGGATCAAAAGTTGGTGCAGTCGCATGTGCCAAAATTTCTCCAGTTTTTGGATCCATGACTATTACTGTTCCGCTGATTGCATGTGATGCTTTAACAACATCTGAAATGGCCTTTGATGCAACCCACTGGATATCTCTATCAACTGTCAAGCGCACTGTAGTTCCAGTTTGTGCGGGAAATATCTCTGATTGGGAGCCAGGAATTTCTGCGCCATAACCATTTGCGTATGAATATTTTCCATCAACTCCTGAGATTGTTGAATTCATACTGGATTCAAGACCAGTGGCACCTTTACCATCATGATTCACAAATCCGACTAGCGAAGCGATGAGTGAACCCGATGGGTATTCACGTACATAGCTGCGCTCAGGGAAAAAGCCAATAATTCGATCCGGACTCATTGCGGGAAATTGTGTGTTGTATTGCGCGATTGCCAGATTTAACTCCTGCCATTTGGCAGGCTTTGCATTTTGGAAAACCATATTCCATTTTCTTGAACCAGTTATACTTGCCTTAACTTCCGAGACCGGCAAACCAAGTATTGGCGCTACAAAAGAAGCTACCCGTGCAGGGTTAGATATCTGAGTTTGATCAACAACGATGCTTGTAGCAGCAACGCTTCTAGCGAATGCAACTCCATGAACATCGGTTATTTCTCCACGTGGAGCGAGCAAAGCGCGAGTATTTTCCATTTCAGATGCAGCTCGTGCTCGATAATCAGATGCTTGGACAGCCTGCACCTGAATTAGGCGAACACCAAAAATAAACATAGCAACAGCAACTAATAAAATCAGTAGTCTGATTCGATTGTGAGCTATCGCGAAATTACCCATTATTTAGCTTCGCTTGCTGTGCAATTACTTGATCTAAATTCAAGAATGTTGGTGTCTCGGAAGGCTTCATGCCGAGTGAAGTTGCCGTTCTTGCAAGTGCTTCTGGAGAAGACTGCTTATCAATTTGTCGAGCGATTGCTTCACGCTCATCACTAACCATTTTTGCTTGAAGCTTTAAGTGGGTCAATGTAAATGCGTCTTGAGCTAATAGCGTATTGATTAAGAGAAGAAATAGGAGTCCAATCACTCCAACAATAGAAACGAAAGATGCAAAGAATTTTCTATCGGCCTGCTTACCTTCAGATACATCTGGCACAAGTTTGAGTGCAACTTGAGAAGATTTTGCAATCAAAATCTCTCGAGAGCGATGTATTGCTGGAGCTAAAGCGGTCATAGCCATTATGCGGCCACCCTTTCAATTGCGCGTAGTCGAACTGAGGCCGAACGTGAATTTTCTTCTAACTCTTTTTCTGTTGGAGTTTCACTACCACGAATGACGAGAGAAAACTTGGCAGCAAACTCAGGTAGTTCGAACGGAAGATCTCGTGGCGTACCAGACGTTGTTGATGCAACAAAAAGATCTTTGACAATTCGATCTTCAAGTGATTGGAATGACATGACAACTAATCGACCGCCAACAGTTAATAGGTTTAGAGCAGCTGGCAATGCACGAGTAATCGCACCAAGTTCATCATTGGTTTCAATACGCAGCGCCTGGAAAGTACGTTTGGCGGGGTTTCCACCAGTACGTCGAGTCGCTGCAGGAATCGCATTCTTAACCAGGCTTGCAAGCACACTAGTTGAGTTCAAGGGTGCAATAGTGCGGGCTTTAACGATTGATTCAACAACTCGTGTAGCAAATTTTTCTTCACCGTATGTACGCAAAATACGAACCAGCTGCCCAGGCTCATATGTATTAAGGATTTCTGCAGCAGTTAAGGATTGTGTCCTATCCATTCGCATATCTAACGGAGCTTCCTGTGAATAAGAAAAACCACGATTTGCTTCATCTAGCTGCAAAGAAGATACGCCGAGATCAAAGAGTGCACCAACAATATTTGTGTGACCAAATGATTTAACAACTGATTCAATTGAATCAAATGTTGTATGTGCCACGTGCAGCCGATCTGCAAATGGCGCAAGCCTTGCAGATGCGCGATCAATAGCATCCTGGTCGCGATCAATACCTATAACAGTCAGGTGTGGGAATTTTTGTAAAAGAGCTTCTGTGTGGCCACCTAAACCTAAGGTTGCATCAACCACGACAGGATTTTCACGCGAGTTAATTGCGGGAGTAAGAAGCTCGATACAGCGATCTCGCATAACTGAAATGTGCGTACTTGTCATTACTCCCCCTTTCGATTAACTGCACTTAACTCATTAACTAACTGGTGTTATCTGAACTCTCACCTCTGGTCACCGCCGGCCGACGGATCTGTTTAGTAGCGGCGCCGGGGAAGGGGCGCCGATACGTTCGAAGGGTCGGCGGTGGCCACAAATGAGAGTCATTTAGAAAAGTCCCGGAAAGACCTCCTCTGAAACATCAGCAAAACTCTTTTCGCGATCTGCTAAATATTCATTCCAAGAAGTTGCATCCCAAATTTCTACGCGAGTATTTGCGCCAATAACAACGCAATCTTTTTCAAGGCCTGCATATGTACGAAGTCCTTGCGGAATTGTTATGCGACCTTGGCGATCTGGAATTTCATCATGTGCACCTGCAAACATCACACGGCTGTAATCGCGTGCTGATTTTGCAGTGACTGGCGCTTGTTTTAGCGTTTCCGTAATAACAGAAAATTCATTTGTTGGAAAAACATAAAGACAACGTTCTTGTCCTTTTGTAATTACTAAACCTGAAGCAAGCTCTTCGCGAAATTTCGCAGGAAGAATGAGACGACCTTTTTCATCAAGGCGCGGTTCGTGGGTGCCTAGAAACATTTTCAGCGCCCCCTTCCCCAGGTTCGCTAGCCGTGTGGATTCTCGGCTTAGTTCCCCACTTTACTCCACTTTCCTCCTTTTTCAACCACCTTTCGCCACTATTTTCCCTTTTCCGCCCACTCTCCCCCCACTGCGAAGGCATAAAAAAAGACCCTCACAAGGAGGGCCTCTATGGTGAATTCCGGTGATGTCCTACTGGTTATTGCGCTCATCCCAACGAGATTGCAGCTTTGAATTGATGCCCGGACTCTTGCGAGCGCTAGTTTTCTGTAATCGCTTCGCCTTTGCCCCAAATGATGAGAGCGCCAGGATGATTCCTGCCAGAGAGATGATGAAACCTAGGACTCCGACCGGAGTTACCTTTGCAATCAGGCCTGTAAAGAGAACGGCAATGCCTGTAATGAAGAGGGCCAGCGAGGCCATAATTCGTGGCCGCTTAGGTGAAGAGGTGCTGCCAGAGAGAGCTGAAAAAAGCCGTGGATCCTCGGTTAAAAGGGCGGCCTCCATCTCTTGGAGCATTCGCTTCTCATGATCTGACAAAGGCATAGGCCAACAATAGAAGATTTTTTCGCACCCCGCTACTCCTCGTGACTGGGCTTAATAAGACGTGCAGGACGCACACTTCCCGCCCCAAATCGTGCTCGGGCCCTATCAATAGCTCCATCGGCCTGACGCCAGCCGCTTTCTCGTGCACCCAAAACCATCTGCTCTGGAGCACCACTACTTAAGTTATCCAGCGATACCCCCACCAGGCGAAGGCGTGCTCGATCAATTTTTAGGCCTTGATAGAGAGCCTTCACAACGTCATAGATTTCATGAGTTCCATCTAAGGGCAGCGCTAGCGTTTTAGATCTATTGATAGTTGAGAAATCCGCAAAGCGCACCTTGATAGAAATAGTCTTTGCAAATAAATCCTTATCGCGCAATCTGGCTGAGGCGCGCTCAGTTAAACGCAAGAACTCGGTAAGAATTTGAGCCGGATCATCTAAGTCTTGAGGGAAAGTCTCTGCCGCGCTAATACTTTTTTCAGCATCACTAGGTGAGACATCTCGATAATCGCGACCCCATGCCAGTTCATAGAGTGATGCACCATTTGCTTCACCTAATGCGCGAATGAGAGTTGCTCTCGGTAAATTGGCGATGTCTTCAATGGTACGAAGCCCTAAGCGCTCTAATGTTTCGGCAGTCTTTGGCCCAACTCCCCACATCGCATTGATGGGAAGTGGATGTAAAAAAGTAAGAATGCGATCAGAGGTTATCTCTAACATTCCATTTGGCTTGCAGTGTTGGGATGCAAGTTTTGCTATGAACTTTGATGGCGCAATTCCGACTGAACATGTTATTCCTTCTTGCGCCTCTACTTTTGCTCGAATTGCAGTTGCGATTTCACGTGGTGAACCTAATAAACGTTGTACGCCGCTGACATCCAAGAAGGCTTCATCTAAAGAAATTGGTTCGACCCATGGCGTAAAGCTCTCAAAGATCTCCATAATGTGGCCGGAGACTTCTTGGTATCTGGGCATATCAACGGGAAGGAAAATCGCATGCGGTGCTAAACGCCGGGCCCGTCCGACTGGCATTGCTGAATGAATTCCAAATTTTCGTGCTTCATAATTTGCAGCAGATACGACTCCGCGAACACCCATTCCTATAACAACTGCTTTTCCTTTGAGTTCAGGATTATCACGCTCGGCAACGGAGGCAAAGAATGCATCCATATCCACATGCAGGATTGAGGCCGACGTCATATTGCCAGCGTACTTTCTTTAGTCCGCCAACTTTCATATGCCGCGCGTAAATCCCATGCGCCTGTCCCCCGGATTGAAATTCCACGCGCTCCAGTGCGGCGAGTCTGCCCTCTCACCAGTAGCAGAGATGTCGAATACAGCGTGCTGGCGTAATCTGCTTGCATATCAGTAAAAAAAGCTGAATCGCTACAGCCGTATCCATCATCGAGAGTTAAGAAAATTACACGCTTTCCTGATCTAACCGGTGGCGTCTGCAACGCAACCTTGATGCCGGCCACAAGAACACTAGAGCCAGAGCGCTGAGTAAGTAACTGCGATGAGCGCACGGCGCCGATAGCGTTGAGAAATTCACTATAAAACTCAATAAGGTGCGCGGACATGTCGATACCTAAACGTTCGACTTCGTGGCGCACGATTTCTGCTGGCTTCATGTCGGGCAGACCACTACTAATCAGCGTAGGGGCAGCAAAAGCTAAGTTCATCTGTGCGCCAGAAATAGCTTTACTTGGAGAACGTTGTAAGTCAGAGAAATACAATAAGAGATCGCGACGATTAACATCGGTGTGCAAACGATCAAATGCACCGGTCAAAATTGCGCTCTCTGTAACTGGCGCACTACTTCCAGAGCGATGAACGAAATCACCGAGATCGGTATAAGGACGACCGGCAATAATAGATTTGATTTCAGCATCACTAATCTTTTCAATAGTCGATAGCGCTATGCGAATTGCGGCGCCTTTTTCTTCAACGCGGTATACCGAATCAGATTCATTAACATCTAATGGTGCAACGGTAAGTCCCATTTGACGCACTTCATCAACAATCAAACGCTTGGGGTACATGCCAGGATCATGCGTAAGTACTCCAGCTAAAAAAGCAGCAGGGTAATGTGTTTTGAGCCAGGCCGATTGGTATGTAGGCAGTGCAAAGGCAGCAGCATGTGCCTTACAAAAACCAAATGATGCAAAGGCGCGCAGTAGATCCCAAATCTGGGTAATGACTGGTAGTTCGTAGCCCTTTGCCGTTGCGGCAGGAAAGAACCAATCGCACACTTCTTGTTGGCCCGCCTTGTCCCCCAATGCTCTACGTTTTTCATCTGCGCTAGCAAGGGATGCACCAGTCATCGTTGCAATGATTTCGATAACCTGTTCATGAAAAACAACAACACCTTCGGTATCACGCAAGATCTCATAAAGGTCCGGGTGAATTATCTGGGCTGGACTCCAGCCATGCCGAGCCTTTAAAAATGGCGTAATCATGTCGCCTTTAACTGGGCCGGGTCTAAAAAGTGAGATATCGATAATTAAATCGGTAAAAGTTTTGGGCTCTAACTTTCCAACTAACTCACGCTGACCTGGACTCTCTATCTGAAACATACCCAGGGTTCGCGTTGATTGGATTAAATCAAATGTTGCCGGGTCATCTATTGGCACAGTATCGATATCAACTTTTTCATTCTGTGCGCGTTCGATTTCAGTCAGTGCATATGAAATCGCTGATTGCATGCGCACGCCTAAGACATCTAGTTTTAATAATCCAATAGCCTCAACATCATCTTTATCAAAGACCACCATGGGGTAACCGCTTGCACTAGCCATCAGTGGAGTGCGATCTAATAAACCCCCGTCGGATAAAACAATCGCACATGGATGCATCGCTAGGTGTCGCGGCAGACCATCAAGACGTTGAGCAAGTGCAATCGTCATGGCAGTCAACGGCGCTGAAACATTGAGAGATTTCAACTCGGGCAGGTTTTCTAGAACACTAGAAATATTGCGTGCACGCACATGTGGCATTGACTTAGCAAGTAAGTCAATCTCAATCGCAGGCAAACCAAGTGCTGCACCTGCATCGCGAATTGCATGGCGAGCACGATAGGTATCGACCATTGCAACCGTGGCGCACCGTGATTGATTATTAGGTGTATCCCAGTTCGTATCACCGTAGCGTTTAAAAACCATGTCATAGATCTCAAGGCGCCGGTGTGATTCAACATCGATATCTATGTCGGGCAAAGCTCGACGCAGCGGTGAGCAAAAGCGCTCCATTAATAAACCGTGCTGCATCGGTTCAACGCCAGAGATTCCAAGTAAATGGCAGATTAGTGAGCCCGCACCACTGCCACGTGCAGCAACGCGAATACCAGCGCTTCGTGCCATGTCGCAAATATCGGCGACGGTTAGAAAATAGGATTCAAAGCCAAGTGTTGCAACCGTGGCTAGCTCATCATCTAAACGCAGGCGCGCACGCTTAATAGTTGTGGCATCGCTATAGCGCCAATTAATACCAGCCTCACTGCGCGTGCGCAAAAGTGTGCGCATCTGATGTGCTGATTCAGCGCCAACAACGTGTGGCTCAGGTAAGTGCGCCCCTCCCAAGCCAATATCGCGTGCAGGTGATAACAGGCAACGCTCGGCCCATTCTCTAGTCGTTGCTAGTAGTTGCCGCGGTGTGCGCTCACCTGCAGCGCGTGCAATTTCAGCAGCCACGGTAATCATCTCATCGCCGGATTTTAAAAAGCCTTCAGCATTGGTGCGTTCGACGTGACGCGGGTGCAGCGGTACTAATTGACGCGCGCAATCTAAGACATCTGCTACAGGTCCATCGATACGATCTCGCATGCGAACCGCATTTGTAATAACTGCATCGATGTCATTGTCCCGTGCAAAAATTAATGACTTGGCAGCCTGCGATGTAGAACGTGGACCCTTACCCGCAGCTAAATGCGATATGCACTCAATGGCATTGCCGGCAAATAAATCGCGCGTCATATTAAATGTCATAAAAGCTGCATCGCTGTGGTTGTCGGTTAATAATCTACCTACAGGTGATTCCGGTCCGTGCAGTGCATAGAGATTTGAACTGTAGTGACTAAAGCGCTGCAAAAATTCAAGAGTCAGAATTGGATTGCGGTTATCGCTCACCATCGCCAGTGATGTCAGTAAGCGACAGAGCGAACGCCATCCACCATCACTGTGCGCCAACAACGTAATACGATTTTTCGGGCTGCCAATATCGATTCCTAAATTGACTCCAATAATTGGTGCGATACCAAACTCAACACAACTCTGCGCAAAGCGAACCGCGCCAGCTAAGCCGTCACGATCAGTCAGTGCTAGTGCAGGCATTTCAAACTCTGCAGCCCGGGCAACTAGATCTGCTGGTTGTGTGGTGCCGTATTTAAGTGAGTATGCACTTGCAACGTTCAGGTGTATGAAGCTCATACCGATCGAATAATCCACTGACCGCTAAGTTCATCGCGTTCGAGTTCAAATGTCGTGAGCGAACCAATGGGTGCCGCTTCTACGCGCCACACTGCCCGGGCTTGATCATCAGGGCGATACTTGCCATCACTAATTCGATTCCACCATCCCCCGGCTTCACACCATCTGGATAACACTGCATGGATGCGAAAGCGCCTGCCCTTGAAAGTAAATTCAATCGGCGTTGTTGCGCCATCGATCATGACATCGTGGGCGGGGCTAATCTGCGGGGCTGACATCGCGGGCAAAGACTCCTTCAGGCTGTGGATATTCGAACAGGTGTTCGAAAAATAGCCCCCCGGACTGACAAAAGGCAAGTGGCGGCGCGTGTCGGCTCGATAAGTAGTTGAAATTTCAACTACTATGTTCTACGGAACGTATTCATCAACCTAAGGAGTCCCATGAACGCAGTACTAGTAATCGGTCGCATCATGTTTGCGCTGATCTTCATTAATTCAGGTATCAGCCACCTGACCAAGCTTGAGGCAATGACTGGCTATGCCACATACAAAAAGGTCCCAGCTGCCAAGCTCAGTGTCATCGTTTCAGGTCTGATGATTCTGATTGGTGGACTCTATGTTGCCTTCGGTGTCTATGCAGATCTCGGCGCACTTCTTATCGCACTGTTCTTAGTTCCAGCAGCATTCATGATGCATGCATTCTGGAAAGAGAGCGATGCAACTGCAAAGCAGAATGAAACTATTGGTTTCTTTAAAGACCTATCACTTGCTGGTGCGGCCCTGATCATCTTTGCTCTAGTCGGCGCAGGTGCAGATTTTGGTCCAAGCATTACAGGTGCATTCTTTAACTTCTAGTAACTTAAGTAGTAAAGCCCTCGCAGATTAACTCTGTGGGGGCCTTACTTTTTTATGATGTGAGATTGATATCCAGCAAGTAGCAACATGAGAACTGGATACGTCATTGCCACAGGAAGAGATGTTACTTGTGCGAGCGCGCCAGTTACCGATGGGCCAATAAAAAAACCTGCTAAACCAATAACACCAACTCGCGCAATCGCAACTGACGATGCCATACCCGAAACTTGTGATGCCGCCAAAATGTAAGCGGGAAACATCGGACCGATTCCAAGCCCAGCACAAGCAAAGCCAACGTTAACAATAATGAGTGCAGGAATAGGATGTGACTGCGCTAGTGGAATTCCAAGTGCAAGACCTATGGCCCACCCGAGCCCACCTAAATAACCGCCAAGCAAAACTGTCCTTCGCGGTCCAAAGTAATCAAGGGCCCTATCACCCAAGAAACGCGCAGTGATCATTGCTAAAGAAAAAGTTGCGAAGGCGCTTGCATTAACACCTTTGCCAAAACCCATGTCATCGCGGAGCAAAATAGCGCCCCAATCACTTGCTGCACCTTCTGCAATTAAACCACCAAGAAGTCCAATACCCATTCCCCACAAAGGTAAAACGCTTTTACCTATAAAGGGAATCTTGGCCAATGTCTCTTCTTCTCCGCCGGCGTGGTCATCTAAGTGCGGCGGCAAAAGCGCCATTACAGATGGGATAAATAAACAAAATCCAATAATTCCTATCGCTACTAAATTATCTCGTGGTGAAACATGTCTCGAGATTGCACCACCGATAACTGTCGTGACAAATGCTCCCGTGCTCCATAGTGCATGGAAAGATGACATGTAACGTCTTCCCAAATGCTTTTCAATTACTACGGCCTGCGTATTAGATGAAATATCTACTGATGAATAACCAAGACCCATAACAAATAAACCAACTATGAGTGTGATCGGTGACGTAGAAAGCCCCATGAGGATTAAGCCAATAGGCATAATTACAACTGCGCATACAATAACTGGTTTAGTTCCGTAGGTATGAATTAATCGCCCGGAAGATTGTGCTCCAACAATTGCACCAATAGTGCTAGCAATCAAAATAAGTCCGAGTTGACCATTATTGAGACCATTTGCATCACGAATTTCTGGGATTCGTGCGACCCATGCCATTGAAACGACACCCATAAAGAAGAAACTCGCCCATAAACCGTTGCGGGCACGGGTAGCCATGCGAACAACATCAACGGTCATAGTGAGCTAACCCTAACCGAGTAATGCGACGATAGGGGCATACACTCAAGTATGTTCTTTTCCTTCTGGCCCCACAGAAATGAATTCTCTACGTCGCGCAAAGATTTAATGACAGATCTGATTGCGGGCTTAACGGTAGCAATCGTCGCTCTCCCACTTGCCCTTGGTTTTGGTATCACCAGTGGAATGTCAGCGGCGGCCGGACTATCTACTGCAATTATTGCAGGCCTTCTTGCAGCATTATTCGGTGGCTCAAAATATCAAGTGAGCGGGCCGACCGGAGCAATGACAGTTATTTTGATTCCAGTAGTTCATCAATTTGGTATTTCTGCAATTCCTGCCCTTGGAATCATGGCTGGTGCCATGGTTGTCTTAATGGCGATCTTTAAATTAGGTGCAGTCATAAACCGAGTCCCCTGGATGGTTGTTGAAGGTTTCACTGTTGGAATCGCATTTATTATTTCATTGCAGCAAATTCCACTCGCCCTGGGTATTGCAAAAGGAAATGGCGAGAAGAGCTACGTCGTTGCCTGGAATAGTCTGCAAAATGCTTTGACCATCGGACTTAACTTTTCAAGTTTGTTAATAGTAGCCATCACTTTGATGATTAAGTTTTCTTATCCCGTACTGACTAGAAAGCTTGGTCTCACTTTACATATTCCAGCCAGCTTCATGGCACTTCTTATCGTCACACTTATCACTAAGCTCTTTTCAATAGATGTTGTAACGATCGGATCAATTCCACGCAGCCTTGGTGCTTTACAAAAAATTGAATTCTCGAATCTAACAAGTCTGTTAATCCCTGCGCTATGGATTGCATTGCTAGCCGCCGTTGAATCACTGCTCTCAGCCCGAGTTGCCGACGGTATGGCCCATGAGAAAGTTCACTTTGAACCTAATCGCGAGCTCTTTGGCCAAGGAATCGCAACGGTGGCCGCTTCAATTTTCGGAGGTATGCCCGCAACTGGTGCGATCGCGCGAAC
>WLKQ01000030.1 GCA_009701185.1 Actinomycetota bacterium
CCAGACTTCTTAACGATACCGATTTCAACACCCATATCGATAAGTGAGCCTTCACGTGAAATACCTGTGCCATAAATAATGTCGAACTCAGCCTGCTTAAATGGAGGAGCCATCTTGTTCTTGACTACCTTCACGCGCGTGCGGTTACCGACAGCATCTTGGCCATCTTTGAGAGTTTCAATGCGACGAATATCTAAGCGAACTGAGGCATAGAACTTAAGTGCTTTACCACCTGTAGTGGTTTCAGGTGAGCCGAAGAAGACACCAATCTTTTCACGAAGCTGGTTAATAAAGATCGCCGTTGTCTTCGATTGATGAAGTGCACCGGTAATTTTACGGAGTGCTTGCGACATAAGACGAGCTTGTAAGCCCATATGTGAATCACCCATCTCGCCTTCAATTTCAGCACGAGGTACAAGGGCTGCAACTGAGTCGACAACAACTAAATCAAGTGCACCAGAGCGAATTAACATATCCATAATCTCTAACGCTTGCTCACCAGTATCTGGTTGCGAAACAAGAAGTGCATCGATATCAACGCCAAGCTTCTTTGCGTACTCTGCATCAAATGCATGCTCTGCATCGATGAATGCGCAGATTCCGCCGGCCTTCTGTGCGTTAGCAATTGCATGTAGCGTAAGAGTTGTCTTACCTGAAGACTCTGGTCCGTAGATCTCTACGATACGTCCGCGTGGCAAGCCACCGATTCCAAGAGCGATATCTAATGCGATTGAACCAGTTGGTATTACTTCAACAACTTGATTAGCACGATCTGACATCTTCATAACTGAGCCTTTACCAAATTGACGTTCGATCTGGGCTAGGGCTGTATCGAGCGCTTTTTGGCGCTCAGTGGTTGCTTTTTCCTGCGATGCATCATTGGCTTTATTGCTTTTTTCAGTAGCCACTTCATTCCTTTCGATAGAACGTCGTGTGACGTTTGGTCTCTGGCCCAGAAGGTACGGAGACCCACCGACGGACCGCTGCTGGCGTCCCACGGACTGTGGGAAAGAAGCTACGGGCGGAAGGTGGAACCGCTCTGGTTGTACAGGCATAAGGATAACCGAACACCTGTTCGAAAGGTAGCAGGCTCCACTGACAGATCTGAGCGTGTCGCACGCTCAGGATGCACCCATACTTACCCAGTGCTGATTCTGCTGCCCCCCAGTGAGAAGAAGGCCCTCATCCCTGGGCCAGCTATCGATGTCTACAGCGGCGTGCTCTACAAGGCTCTGGATTGGGCATCCCTGACTGAGTCCCAGCGTGCGCGGGGTGAAGAATCCATTGCCATCATCTCAGCTAAATATGGGGTGCTGCGGCCATTAGATCCGATCGAGGCGTATAAAGAAAAGATTAATAACGCTGTGATGCGCCAGCCAGTCACTGATTATTTAGACGCGATTAATACGGATTTGATCATTGACTGTCGCTCCTCTACCTATCAAGGCGTATGGACTCCCCCGCGAAATATATGTGTTGAAGTGAAGGTCTTTACCGAAATCAATGGTGTGAAAAAAATTATTACGCATATGTCTAAAAAGACAAGGGGCGAAGTAACACGAATACTTCTGCAAGAGAATGCACCGAATAATCCCCATGAACTTCATGAAGTTATTTCGCGGTATTTTCAATGTCAACTGATTGAAGCTAGTGACACTTCACCGTGGATTCTAGAGGTTATTGCTCGCTAGTTTGTTTAATAATCTTCACAATTAAATCTGGATGATCCCACATAGGTGCATGGCCGCACTTATCAATGACTAACCATGTGCTGTGCGATGGGGCTAGTGAACGCTCCTGTGACACGGGATATGGCAAAGTATTATCGGTATCACCAAAGAGAATTGTTACTGGAACTTGCGCGTCTATATGAGCTTCGAATCGCTTGGTAAGCATCCCATCCCACGCCGGAAAGTATCCCGTACAGGTAGCCATTGCAAAACTTGCGTCATAGCAAATTTCATAACTTAACTCTTGCCACTGTGGACTTACATTAGAGAATCCAATTTTTCGTAAAAGCTGTGAGCGTAATCCGATTTTCAGAAATGGCTTTAATACTTTAGCTAAGTAGTAAGACCGGGCTTCACTAGGTAAACGCCCTGATGCCGGAGTAAGCCATAGACCAGCTGGTGCTAAACCGGTGAGTGATTTTATTCGCGCAGGTTGCTCTGCTGCCATCTCGAGAGCTATCCAACCGCCTAATGAGTTTCCAACAACATGGAATTCCCGAATTCCATAATCGCTTTTCACTGTATCGAAAATTAACCGACCTAAGGACTGTGGATCCATAGCCAGGTTTTGCTTAAAGGGGCTCAATCCATGGCCAGGTAGATCGACAGTAATCACCCGAAAGCATTGAGAGAGTGCGGAAACTATCGGTTTAAATGCTGTTGCCGCTGAACCAAGTCCGTGAATGAGAACTAGAGGTGGGTTTGAATCACTCGTTTGGGTAAGGGTAGTAGCGAGCTTCATATTTAAAACCTGTGCTTTTCAGTCTCTTGTGGGTGCTCTTTGCACACTGCTCGCCAAATCTCATCGGGCTCAAAACCATCGCTTAGCGCTTCATTGACGCTTCGACTGCCCAGCTCAGAGATCGCGATATCTACCGGAAAATGTGAGCCCACTCCAAAGGAGAGCGTGATGCGCTCACGTAAATCAGAGATTCGCACGAGAGATAAGTAGCTCTGCCGCTAGACGTGACTCCTCTGGAGTTAATGGTTGCAATACTTGTCCAACTAACCAACGCAGTGCGACGTCGGCAATAACTTGGCTCCCGGTAATTGTTGCCAAAGATTGCGAAAACGTTTTCCACAAAGGATGCGTTGAAGCACCAAGTGCTAAGGCTAAAGGTGCCGGATCATGAGTACGCATGTGTGCGAGTGCGGCATCAGTTGAAATTTGAATTGACAACATTTCAAGTGCCTCAGTTGCGGTTTGAGCACTGCTTGCAATTGCAATCAGGCGCTCAATCTCAGATTCACACAGCGCAGCAATCACGCTCTCTTTATCGCGATAGTGGTTATACAAAGTCGCGCGAGAAACTTGTGACGTATCGGCTATTTCAATCATTGACATTTTTGCAAGACCAACAGTTGTAATTAATTCTTTAGTTCCAGCAAGAATCGCACTTTGTGTGCGTCGATGTGTCGTGACTTGTGGCGCGTACTTATTAAGCGGCATCGACGACAGTGAGGGTAACGCTCTCATGACTTGCTAATTCAATTGCGACATCACTGAAAATTCCAGAGAGTGAAAGACCAAGCGCGCTAGCAATCGCATTGAGCAACTCGGAGGATGCTTCTTTTTGACCGCGCTCAACTTCAGATAAGTAACCTAATGAGACTCGAGCCTCACGCGCGACATCACGAAGCGTGCGATTTTGCGATGTGCGGGCAGAGCGAAGTGTTTGGCCAACGGCTTCACGTACAAGTACCACGGTCACTCCTCTCTTAACTGCGATGTCTAAGGATACGGGCAAAAGTTGCAATCGCGCTTGCTGTAGCCGCGTTTCGCACGGTTTCACGCTCACCCGATAGGGATAGTTCGATGGTTTGTGAAACCGGTCCTTCAATAGCTACCCAGACCGCACCGACGGGATGCCCATCTATTGGGTTAGGTCCGGCAACACCTGTTGTACTAATTGCCCACGTTGTTCCGAAAGATTTAATGGCTCCTTGTGCCATTGCTATGGCAACTTTTTCGCTGACCGATGTGTGCTCTGCAAGTACACCAGGATCTACATCTAAATGCGAAATCTTTATCTCATCGCGGTAGGCAGTTATTGCTCCAACAAAAACATCAGATGCACCGGGAATGCTAACTAGCGCAGAACTAAGAGCTCCGGCAGTTAAGGATTCAGCTGTGCTTACTGTCTCACCACGCGCACGCAACGTATCGACTATCTCAGCAGCTAAGCCGATGATGTCCGGTGATAGCGTCATAATCTCCTACTTAGGTTTCTTTAGGGCAGACTGTACATAATAAAGCCCAGTAACAACAGTGAGAATAATAGCAACTGCCATAAAGCTATCGCGGAACCAATAAAGGTTTGAGCTCAATGGGAGAACATAGAAGCCCACTCCAAAATTCTGGAAAGTTGACTTTATCTTTCCCCCCTTATTGGCAGCGATGACGCCTCGCTTAATAATTGCCAATCGAAAAATAGTTATTCCAATTTCGCGCACTAATATCACAATCGTAATCCACCAGGGTAGCCGTCCTAAAATCGACAGACTTATCATCGCCGTTCCGATCATGAATTTATCGGCCACTGGATCTAGAAATTTACCTAGCTCAGTTATGGAGTTACGGCTGCGCGCTAAGTTGCCATCGGCGATATCAGAAAGGCCTAAGAAAAAGAAAACTAACCAAGAAATGTATTGCCATGTGGGATCGTTGCCACCATTTTTAAACAGCGTATATGCACCTACCGGCACAAGTAGTAGCCGAGCGATAGTTATGAAATTTGGAGTGATGAAGCCTGGGAGTTTCATACAGGTTTAGCCACCAAGTCAGCGCCCATTGAATCTATGACAACGGCATCAACGTACTGTCCCACCGCAAAATCTGTGCCGATAAAGCTTGTAGATCCATCGACTTCTGGACCTTGATGCGCTGCGCGACCTTCTTGAAGCTCTGCATCCTCGATCAAGACTCGAACATGCTCTCCAATGCGCGCTTGAGCACGGGCTGAGACCATCTCATCGGCCAATGATGACAGAGTTTCTAAGCGTTGTGCGATGACTTCTTGATCAATCTTGCCATCAATGGTGAGAGCTTCAGTGTTGTCTTCATCAGAGTAACCAAAGACACCGACCGCATCTAACTTGGCTTGAGTAATAAATGTTGCCAGAAGATCGAAATCTTCCTCAGTCTCCCCCGGAAAGCCAACAATAAAGTTAGACCTTATTCCGGCTTCTGGTGATAAAACTCGAATTTGATTTATCAAATGTAAGAATTTTTCATTATCACCAAAGCGGCGCATGCGACGCAAAATTGTTGGGCTAGAGTGTTGAAAAGATAGATCAAAATAAGGTGCTGTCTTTTGGGTTGCAATCATCGCTTGAATCAAAGTTGGGCGCATCTCAGCGGGCTGCAAGTAGGACAAGCGAACGCGCTCTACTCCTTCTAAGGCAGCTATTTCAGGTAAAATCTTTTCCATTAGCTGCAAGTCGCCTAAATCTTTTCCATAGGACGTTGTATTTTCACTTACAAGGAATAACTCGCTCACACCATTGGCAATTAACCAGCGTGCTTCTTCCATGATTTCATGTGGGCGCCGTGAAACGAAAGATCCGCGAAAGTATGGAATTGCGCAAAATGAACAACGGCGATCACACCCTGAGGCAATTTTCAATGGTGCCCATGGTGCACTTCCAAGACGCTTACGTGTGAACTCTTCACTTACCTGTACATCTGCTCTATCACTGGGGGCGATTGGCAAAAGCGCTCTTCGATCACGTGGAATGTGTGGAACGTGTGCGTTACCTGCAACGATCGACTGTAAACGTGCAGAAATATCTTTGTAATCGTCAAAACCTAAAATTGCATCGGCCTCTGGAAGGGCTTTAGCTAACTCTTGGCCATATCGCTCTGCCATGCATCCAACTGCAACAACTGCCCGGGTAACTCCGTGACCTTTAAGAGAGTTTGCTTCAAGTAAGGCGTCAATAGAGTCTTTTTTAGCGGATTCAATAAATCCACATGTATTAACCAAGGCAACTTCGGCCGACTCAACATCCTCGACGAGTGTCCATCCATCGGCGGCAAGTCTGCCCGCCAACTCTTCAGAGTCAACTTCATTGCGTGAGCACCCTAAAGTGACGACTGCTACGGTGCGCTTCATTGAAGGAATCTTACCGTGTTAAGAATCGACTCCATACGACACGCTAACGACCTGCCTATCACTGCCAATCGGCTCAACTTTCTTGCCATTGACCACAACATCTACGCCACCCGCGTTGCCCACTTTAAGATCTAAGCGAGTCTCACTTGAAAAAATCTTTGATACACCTTGTGCAAGTTGCCCACTAAATAACGTTCTGCCCGAAGCATCAGAAACAAAGAGCCATGTCTTAGCACGAGTAGTAGCTATGACAACTTCTACGCCCTTGCCGGTTGTAAATGTACTTTGTTCAGAAGGTGTCGGCTCAGGAATTTGTGTAGCAGACGTAGTAGGCGAGGCTGAAGTTTGAGACGAAGCAACTTTACCGCTCTGGGTATTTGAGACAATTATCTGAACTAATCCAACTACACCTAATAAAATAAGTGAGATTGCGATGAGAGCTTTCCACGAGACTTTGCTTGTCTCACTTGGCTGGTGCATGACGCTATTTTCAATAAGCAAATCTCGCATTGTTCTTTTTTCAACGCCTTGCTCTTCATCGAATAAGCGAAGAAATTCCTTGGCATCAGCTTTTAATGCAATCGCGATATTTCTTACATGGCCACGCGCATACGTCTGTCCACCGCAATTTACGAAATTATCTTCTTCCATCTCTCGCAATAATGTTGACCGTAAATTAGTTTTGGCCGACAAATCATCAATACTCAACCCGGCATTAGCACGGGCCTTTGCAATTGATGATCCAATAGTCATATCTTTAATAATCCTAAGAACATAGATCAGGGAAGTACAAAGTCTAGAACCCATGCTCTACTTCAGGCTAGTGGCAAGTGTGAGAACACGGGGTGAAATCAGAGTAACGTGAAGTGGCAACCCTTATTTAGTAGTCTCGAAGCGTGGCAAGGACAGAATCGAGTTCATCGGGTTTGACCATTACTGTGCGCGCCTTTGAACCCTCAGAGGGACCAACAATTCCACGCGACTCCATAAGATCCATTAAGCGTCCAGCTTTCGCAAAACCTATTCGCAGTTTACGCTGAAGCATCGAGGTTGAGCCGAACTGCGTTCCAACAACTAATTCAACGGCTTGGCACAATATGTCTAAGTCATCGCCTATCTCTTTATCCATCATCTTTGGATGACTGATGGGTGCAGTGACATCATCGCGATATCTAGGCTTTAACTGCTTCTTCACATGTGATGTAACTGCTTCAATCTCACGCTCTGAAACATATGCACCTTGAATTCTTACTGCGCGACTTGCACCCATTGGAATAAATAATGCATCGCCTTGACCAACTAATTTTTCTGCGCCAGGTGTATCTAGAATCACTCGGCTATCTGCAAGTGAGCTAGTTGCAAATGAAAGTCTTGAAGGAACGTTTGCCTTAATCAGGCCTGTAACAACATCTACCGATGGACGTTGAGTTGCCAAAACTAAATGTATTCCCGCAGATCGAGCTAACTGCGTGATTCGAACTACTGACTCTTCTACTTCTTTTGCCGCAACCATCATCAAATCTGCAAGCTCATCAATAATGACAAGAAGGTACGGGTACGGCTCTATTGTGCGATCGCTATCGGGTGGTGGAACAACTTTTCCGGCTCGCACTGCCTTATTGAAATCATCGATATGTCTAAAGCCAAACGTAGAGAGATCTTCATAACGCAGATCCATTTCTCGTACAACCCACGTCAGTGCATCTGCAGCCTTTTTTGGGTTAGTAATAATCGGTGTAATTAAATGTGGAATGCCCTCATAGGCCGTTAACTCCACGCGCTTTGGATCAATTAAAACAAGGCGTACATCATCGGGAGTTGAGCGGGACAAAATAGAGATAATCATGGCGTTGATCATCGAAGATTTTCCAGCACCGGTTGCACCAGCGACCAGTAGGTGAGGCATTTTTGCTAAGTTGGCACAAATGAAATTGCCCTCGACATCTTTGCCAAGCGCGACCAACATTGGGTGGTGATCTTGTCCGGCAACTGATGAACGAAGCACGTCGCCAAGTGCAACAATTTCACGATCAGCATTTGGGATCTCAATTCCAACGGCTGACTTACCTGGGATTGGTGACAAGATTCGTACATCACCGCTTGCGACAGCATAAGAAATATTCTTTGCCAAAGCAGTAATTCTCTCAACCTTGACTGCATTTCCAAGTTCAACTTCATAGCGTGTAACTGTTGGGCCACGCATAAATCCAGTTACTTGTGCATCTATTTCAAACTGCAAGAAAACTTCAGTGAGCGCAGCCACTACTGCTTCATTTGCCTTGCTCTTGGCTTTAGCCGGCGGACCGGCACGCAACATATCTATTGGTGGTAGTTCATATGTTGAATCAGCAGATAAAAGAAGTTGCTCTGGACGTTTTTCTGTTGGAATGACAACGGGTGAGACTGGAATCGGCACAGTGAACTCTTCATCGAAACTCTCTTCATCGAGCTCTTCTTCTTCCGGCTCGTTCCATGCGGCAACAACTGGAGTTTCAAAAGGCGGAGTATCGGTTACTTCAAAATCTTCAACTTTGACTGATCGCTCGGGACGTTTTGACCACGCCCAGGTACTTGCGCCAGAAATCTTTCTAAAAACCTCACTCACTGGGGTTGATGTAACTACCAAGATTCCAAAAACAAATACCAATGCAAGAACTGGGTACGTTAACACTGATGTCATGAGCGCCACTAGTGGTGTTGTGACTCCATATCCAATCCAGCCTCCACCATGGCGCATCGCTGTTGCACCAGTACCGATTGAGCCATTAAGTAGATGAGCTAAACCAGTTGATGAAAGCAATAATGCGATTGTGCCAACTATTACCCGACCAAGAGCCTTTTTATCATCGGGAGTTCTAAATAACTTCACTGCGAAATAAACCAGAACGAGTGGTGCAGCAAAACCAATGCGCCCGATGCCTCCATAAATAAAGGCATAGACAGCGCGACTTAAAATATTGTCAGCATTAAACCAAGTGCCTGCAGTTGCAATCAAGGCAAGGATTAAAATAAGAAAGGCAATGCCATCACGTTGATGTGCAGGATCTAAATCTTTAGCTCCCCGTGCGATGAAACGTACGGAACTTCCAAGAGCTTTTGCGAGTAAACGCCATAGCGAAGTTAACCCTCGACCGAGTGCTCCACCTACTGCGCCGGTCTTACTTTTGGATTTCTTTCGTTTAGCCACACGCGCAATCCTAAAGGATGGCTAATTTATGGCGAACTAGGCTCGCCGCAATCAAACCTCAATCACAACTGGGATGATCATAGGTTTTCTTCGATGCTCTCCACCAACCCAACCACCTACAGTTTTTCGAACAATCTGCGATAACTGATGCGTTCCATTTATTCCATCGACCACGGCTGCAGCTAACGCCTTCTCGATCTTTAATTTAACATCATCGAAGAGCGCCATATCTTCGTTAAATCCA
Organism: Actinomycetota bacterium; assembly: GCA_009701185.1. Classification (GTDB taxonomy): domain Bacteria; phylum Actinomycetota; class Actinomycetes; order Nanopelagicales; family Nanopelagicaceae; genus Planktophila. The sequence continues at coordinate 9,277 of WLKQ01000030.1, forward strand.
CGAGCATGAATATCTGGGCCAGCAACAATTTTTCCACTCTGAGAATCGATGACAACAACTACAGAAATGAATCCTTCTTCACCTAAAATACGACGATCCTTGAGTGACGTCTCTGTAATGTCTCCAATACTTTGACCATCGACATAGACAAAACCACACGGCACTGATCCAACCACGCTGGCTTCGTGATCAACTAAATCAACGACAACTCCATTTTCGATAATGAGTGCATTAGCGCGAGCAACACCTGCTGAAATCGCCAATTCAGCATTAGCTTTCAGATGTCGCCATTCACCGTGTACCGGCATTACATACTTAGGTTTAACTATGTTGTAGCAGTACAAGAGTTCACCTGCAGCTGCGTGCCCCGAAACATGCACCATTGCATTGGCTTTATGAACGACTTTGGCTCCAAAGCGAGTGAGCTCATTTATGATTCTAAAAACCGAGTTTTCATTACCAGGAATTAAAGATGACGCCAAAATAACAGTGTCACCCTCCCCTACGCGAATTTGGTGATCTCCATTTGCCATGCGTGCAAGGGCAGCCATTGGCTCACCTTGAGAACCAGTGCATACTAAAACTACATTGTCATCGAAGGAATCAAGATCTTTGACATCCATAAGAACGCCAGATGGAACCGTTAGATACCCCATGTCTTCGGCGATTTTCATATTGCGAACCATTGAGCGTCCAATAAAAATAACTTTTCGCCCATGCAAGGCCGCAATATCGATGACCTGCTGGACTCGGTGCACGTGTGAAGAAAATGAAGCGACAATGACTCGACGTTTCGTTGAAGCAATCACACGATTGAGCGCAGGCATAATTTCGCGCTCTGATGGAGTAAAGCCCGGGACATCAGCATTAGTTGAATCAACAAGAAAGAGATCAACGCCTTCTTCGCCAAGACGGGCAAATGTTCTCAAGTCAGTAATACGCCCATCCAATGGAAGTTGGTCCATCTTGAAATCACCAGTGTGCAGAACGCGACCGGCATCAGTATTAATAACTATTGCAAGCGCATCTGGAATTGAGTGATTCACTGCCACGAATTCAAGTTCAAAGGGACCTACATCTTCATGCCCACCTTCACGAACTTCACGTGTCAACGGAGAAATTCGATGTTCTTTTAACTTTGCAGTTATCAATGCCAACGTGAGCGCTGAACCATAAATTGCGATGTCGCCGCGTTCGCGTAATAGATAAGGAACTGCTCCGATGTGGTCCTCATGACCATGCGTGAGTACTAAACCAACTACATCATCCAAACGATCACGAATATATGAAAAATCCGGCAATATTAAATCAATCCCGGGTTGATTATCTTCTGGAAATAATACGCCGCAATCGACAATAAGTAGCTTCCCTTTAGTTTCGAAGACAGTCATATTGCGACCGATTTCAGCTAAGCCGCCAAGTGCAACAATGCGCAAACCGCCATCAACAAGTTTTGTTGGAAGGCCTAAATCTGGATGCGGATGATTCATTAGTTAAACGCTAACGCCACCGGCGCGAAGATCTTCGCGCAACTGCGCAATCTGCGCATCGGTTGCATCAACTAAAGGAAGACGTGTGTGACCACCAGGTAAGCCCATAAGTGTGAGAGCGGCTTTAGTCAAAATTGCGCCTTGCGTACGGAAAGTTCCAGTAAAGACTGGTAATAATTTTTGATGAATTTCAAGCGCCTTCGCCGCATCATCTGCAAACCAAGCGTTAAGCATCGCTTTTAAATCACTGCCAACAGTGTGCCCGCAGACAGAGACAAAACCAACTGCTCCAACAGATAACAACGGTAGATTTAAAATGTCATCGCCTGAATAAACAGGGATTCCGCAGCGCTTAATTACCCAAGAGGTTGCCGCAACATTTCCTTTTGCATCTTTGAGCGCGACAATTGAAGGATGTTCGAAGAGTTCAACAATTGTGTCAGACTCAATCTCTACACCGGTGCGGCCCGGAATGTCGTAAAGCATCATTGGCAATCCAGTTGCATTAGCCATTGCTAAGAAGTGGGCTTTGATTCCAGCTTGTGGAGGTTTGTTGTAATAAGGAGTAACGACCAAAATTCCATCGGCGCCAGCGGCTTCACTTCGCTTGGCTTGGTTAATTGAATAATCTGTTTCATTATCGCCAGCACCAGATAAAACATGAACGTTGGAGCCAACAACCTTCTTCACTACTTTGATGATCTCCTCTTTCTCAGAGGATTTAGTGGTGGGTGCTTCACCTGTTGTTCCGTTAACAACAATTCCATCATGGCCGGTCTTGACCAGATGATCAGCGATTTTCTCGACACCATTCCAGTCGATGCTGCCATCTTTATTGAAGGGAGTGACCATCGCGGTCAACATGCGACCGAAAGGCGCTGGAGTACTCATGCGCCTAACTCTACCCGTACTAAGGTGCGATTCGTCCAGATTTTTCGAAAGCCCCGTAGGTTAGCGGCATTAATTTTGCGAATTCCGCCTCCATTTTCTCGGCCACCATCTCAATTTCGCGTTGCGGATAGCTAGGAAAATGCGAGCCTTCACGTGATGTGCGCAGTGATAAAAAATTCATTAAAGCGCGGGCATTCATAGTCACATACATAGATGAGTACGTAGCTACTGGAAGTACTACGCGCGCAACTTCGCGGGCGATTCCGGCATCCAACATTTTTTGATAACTATCGTAGGCAACTACATAAGCCTCTTTCATCGCCTTAATTGATATTTCAAACTGTTCAGTAGTGCCATCTTCAAATGTGTAAGCGCCTGTCTTGCCAATCTGAAGCAACTTGCGAGATTTTGATGGAATATAAAAAACGGGTTTCAATTCGCGATAACGACCACTCTCTTCATTATATGAAGCGATTCGGTGTCGCATAAATTCACGGAAAACAAAAATAGGTGCAGAAATAAAGAAAGTCATCGACGTATGTTCAAATGGTGAGCCGTGACGTTCGCGTGCCAAATAATTAATCAAACCTGCTGAGCGCGCTGGATCCTCGCCAATCTCTTCCATGGATTGCTCCCCCGCTGTAGAAACTCGGGCTGCCCAAATCACGTCTGCATCACTTGCACTCGATTTCACAAGTTCGACTGTCACGTCATCGCGGTAAATAATCTCTTCACTCATGGGTTGACCTTATCTATCTAGGTGTTGGTGGCTTTGGATTTCTAAGGCAGAATGTCCGCGTGTCCAAAATTGACTCCGTCACAGTTCGCGACTCTTTGAGTGTCTCCTTTACAGTGGGGGCTTACGGGGTTGCCTTTGGTGCCGCCGCTGTTGCAAATGGTTTTTCAGTCGTACAGAGCTGCCTCTTATCTCTTCTGACGTTTTCAGGTGCATCCCAATTTGCCGTTATTGGCGTTGTAGGCGCTGGTGGCAGTGCAATAAGTGGGATTGCAACAGCCTCGCTGCTTGGAATTCGAAATGCTTTATACGGCGTGATTATGGCTCCACGGTTAAAAGTGAGCGGCTTAAGAAGAGTGATTGCCGCGCAGATAACTATTGATGAATCAACTGGTGTTGCTCTTGGTGCTGAAAAACGTAATGAAGCCGCTATGCGCCATGCTTTTTGGTTAACTGGGAGTGCCGTATTCATCTTTTGGAATCTTTTCACTGTTGCCGGTGCACTTGGCGCACAAGCCATGGGAGATACTCGAGCCTGGGGACTTGATTCTGCGGTTCCAGCAGCATTTTTAGGCCTATTGTGGCCACGTCTTGAAAAAAATAGTGATCGCGCATTAGCTATCGTTTCAATCATTTTTGCAATTGCAATGACACCGATTTTACCCGCCGGTTTACCTATCATTGCTACAGCATTTATCGCAATTACCGTTGGATTACGTCGATGAATACATTCTGGTTCGCAACTATCGGAACAAGTGTCATAGCCTTTGCTCTTAAATTTGCTGGCCACTCGATTCCGCAACAGTGGCTAGAAAATCCAAAACTACAAAAGATAAATGCGCTGATACCAATCGCACTACTCAGCGCACTGGTTGCTGTTCAAACTTTTACTTCAGAGAGCAAAGTAATGATTGACCATCGATTAGCAGGCCTTTGTACAGCGGTGGTAGCACTGCTTTTGAAGGCGCCGTTTCCGGTTGTCGTTATCTCTGCGGCAGTTACGTCAGCAGTAATGTATAACTGGCTTTAAATTATGCCCAACGCAGTTAATTTAGCTTTTAAATCAATGTCTGATGGCTCGGTTAAATGAGTTCCATCGGCAAAAACAATTACTGGGATCGACTGTGCTCCACCGTTAATCTCTTTAACCTTTTCAGCTGCTGAAAGATCGGCATCTACATCAATAATTGTGTAAGCAACATTGAGTTCATCCATTAACCGCTTTGATCGACGGCAATCTCCGCACCAATCAGCGCTGTACATTGTGATTTCTTTCAGTGACATGTGTATTTCTCCCTTTACATGAATTTTTCAAGGCCATGAGTAAGCCCTGGTACGGTTATAACTTTACGAACACCTAATAACACTCCAGGCATAAATCCAGCGCGATCGATTGAATCATGTCGAATTGTTAGGGTCTCTCCTAGTCCACCAAAGATCACTTCTTGGTGGGCAACTAGACCACGTGCACGAACAGAGTGAACGGGAATATCACCGACAAGTGAACCACGAGCTCCATCAAGAGATGTAGTAGTTGCATCTGGCATTGCCGCTAATCCTGCAGCCTTTCGCGCATCACTCATCAATTGCGCGGTGCGAGATGCGGTTCCACTGGGGGCATCGACTTTATCTGGGTGGTGTAATTCAATAATTTCAGCTGATTCAAAGTATCGAGCTGCTTTGGTTGCAAACTCCATCATTAAAACGGCGCCAATAGCAAAGTTAGGCGCGATAAGAACGCCAACTGTTGGATTGGCTGCGCAGAGTTTTTCGATAGTGGCCAACCTTGCATCATCGAAGCCTGTCGTGCCAACTACTACATTAATTCCATTATTGATAAGAAAATCTAAGTTAGACATCACTGAATCTGGAGTTGTGAAATCTACAACAACATGAGTTCCCGAGCCAATGAGTTGTTCGAGTGAATCGCCTAAATCCAATGCAGCAATCAGTGACATTCCAGGATCGGCTTCTACGCTCTTAACAACCTGTCCACCCATGCGACCTTTTGCACCTAAAACAGCGACATTTATCATTTCAATACCTTCTCAAACTTGGCAGTACTTTTAAAGGGACCAACAAGTGCAAGCGTAGGCGTTTTAGTCAGATAGGCGCTGGCAATTTCGCGAATGTCTTGTTCATTCACGGCCGAAACCGCCTTCAAAATATCGTCGAAGCCCATAATCGCCCCGTAGACAATCTCATTTTTGCCGATGCGACTCATGCGCGATCCAGAGTCTTCTTGACTCAAAACAAGTGAGCCGCGGACAGCGCCCTTTGCACGTTCAATCTCTTCATGCGACATTCCGTTTTCGGCAACGTCGGCTAGGACTTCACGGATAATTTCGAGAACTTCTATTGCTTTAGCTGGCTTACATCCTGCGTAGAAGCCAATTTGTCCACTGCCGGCAAACTGCTGGGCATAGGCATACACCGAATATGCAAGGCCACGCTTTTCGCGAATCTCTTGAAATAAACGTGATGACATTCCGCCACCTAGTGCCGATGCCAAAATACCCATGGCAAAACGGCGCTCATCATGTCGAGCAACGCCCTCCATGCCATAAAACATGTGTGCTTGCTCGGTCGTGCGTGAAATTAATCCAACACTTTGCTGCGCCGCCATTTTGGGGGGCGTGTTTGGGCGAATTACTGGTGCACCGAGTACATCTAAGAATCCATCCTTGGACAGTGCGGCTTCAACCATCTGTACAACTTTTTTGTGTTTGATATTGCCGGCAACGGCAACAACTAAATCTTGTGGCAGATAACGCTTTTTATAATAATTAAAGACGCTATTGCGCGACATAGAGTTAATCGAATCTATTGTTCCAAGAATTGGACGACCCAGAGGCGTGTCTCCAAAGTAAGTTTCGGCATATAAATCATGCACTAAATCACTGGGGTCATCATCGCGCATGGCGATTTCTTCCAGAACTACTTTACGTTCAGCATCTACATCAAGTGCGCTCACAATTGAAGATGTGATCAAATCTGAGATGACATCGATAGCCATGGGTAGATCTGTATCAATAACACGTGCGTAAAAGCAGGTGTACTCCTTAGACGTAAATGCATTCATCTCTCCCCCAACAGATTCGATGGAGGATGAAATCTCTAATGCCGTCCGGCGGGTAGTGCCCTTAAACAATAAATGCTCTAGAAAGTGAGAAGCCCCAGCAACTGCCGGGGTTTCATCACGTGAACCTACATTGACCCAGATACCAATCGCGGCGCTGCGTACCGAAGCAACTTCTTCAGTAACGATACGCAGACCGCTAGGTAAAACTGAGCGACGAACGCTCATTTATTCGGCTGAACCAGTAGTTCCATCTTCAAGAACTGGAACCAAAGACAGCTTGCCCTTTGGATCGATCTCTCCGATTTCAACTTGAATCTTGTCGCCAACCTTCATGACCTCTTCAAGGTTTTCAATTCGCTTTCCACCATGCATCTTACGAATCTGAGATACATGCAGAAGGCCATCTTTACCTGGCATCAATGAGATGAAGGCACCGAATGCAGCAAGCTTGACGACCGTACCTAAGTAACGCTCGCCAACTTCTGGCATTTGCGGATTAGCAATGGCGTTGATCTGCGCACGTGCAGCTTCGGCCGATGGGCCATCTACTGCGCCGATATAGATCGTTCCATCGTCTTCGATGGAGATATCTGCGCCAGTCTCATCTTGAATCTGATTAATAATCTTGCCCTTAGGCCCGATTACTGCACCGATCTGATCAACTGGAATCTTTACAGAGATAATGCGTGGAGCAAATGGGCTCATTTCATCTGGGCCATCGATTGCTTCATTCATTACATCCAGAATTGCAAGGCGAGCTTCTTTTGCTTGATGAAGTGCACCGGCAAGAACAGATGCTGGAATTCC
>WLKQ01000031.1 GCA_009701185.1 Actinomycetota bacterium
GAGATACGCAAAGGTGCTTAACTAAGCCCCGTGAATGATTCACGTGAAACAAAAAAGGTTGTAGGAACCCGCCGCCTCAAAGAGGCGATGGCCAAACCAGCGAGCCTTCGAATAATCACCGTCGCCAATCAAAAGGGTGGGGTAGGCAAGACCACCACCACGGTTAACCTGGCTGCGGCCCTATCTATGGGTGGCTTAAACGTCGCGGTTATCGATCTTGATCCTCAAGGAAACGCCTCCACAGCCTTTGGCGTTGAACATCTAGAAAACCCAGGAATCTACGAAGTATTAATGGGTCAAACAACAATGGCTGCATGTGCTCAAAAAGTAAAAGGTTTTCCATCTCTTGAATGCATCTCATCTAACACATCGTTGGCACAAGCAGAGATTGAATTAGTTCCAATGGTCGCGCGCGAGATGCGACTTAAAGAGGCAATTGAAGAGTTAGTGATCGAACGAGAAAAACGCGGAGACGCACTCGATTACATTTTCATCGACTGCCCACCAAGTTTAGGTTTATTAACTATTAACGCGCTAACTGCAGCTAAAGAAATGTTAATTCCAATTCAATGTGAATATTACGCACTCGAAGGCTTATCGCAATTATTGAAAACATTTGAAGTAGTAAAAAAACGTTTGAATGCGCAGTTAAAACTTTCAACATTTGTATTGACAATGTTTGATGGTCGAACACGTTTGGCTAATGATGTTGCAGATGAAATCCGCAAACATTACCCCAATGAATTAATTGATATTCCTATTCCCCGCGCAGTAAGAGTTTCAGAAGCGCCAGGATTTAATCAAACCGTAATGACATATGACGCATCATCACCTGGAGCGATTGCCTACATGTCTGTAGCGCGCGAATTGGCACTGAGGGCAAAACCATTTGATTCAAATGTTGTTTCAATAAATTATAAACGCGAAGGTGAGATTGCATAATGGCACGTCGTGGTGGTTTAGGTACACACTTAGATGCATTGATTCCAACATCACTTACCGTTGATGGTGAAGAAGTTGCAACACAAAACGAAGTACCACTGAGCGAAATTTCACCCAACCCTCGTCAACCGCGAACACACTTCGATCAAGAAGCACTCAATGAATTAATTGCATCCATCAAAGAGATTGGAATTTTGCAACCTCCGGTAGTTCGCCAAGTTGGGGCTAATAAATATGAGTTAATTATGGGCGAACGTCGCTTCCGAGCAGCAAAAGCCGCGGGCTTAAAGACCATCCCAGTAATCATTAGACAGACTTCAGATAATGAACTGCTTCGTGAAGCGCTGATTGAAAATATTCACCGCAGCCAATTAAATGCGTTAGAAGAGGCTGCCGCATATTCACAACTTTTAACAGATTTTAATTGCACACATGACGAGTTAGCAGTAAAGCTTGGACGATCGCGACCTTTGATTTCAAACACAATTCGGTTAATGAATCTGCCGGTGTCGGTCCAACAAAAAGTGGCATCAGGTCTACTCTCTGCCGGTCATGCCAGAGCACTTCTTGGTTTAACTGACGCACACGCTATCGAAGCTTTAGCAAACCAGATTGTGAAGGAGGGTTTAAGTGTTCGGGCAACTGAACAAGCAATAGCGGTGAGCCCTACTAAAAAGAAAATAAAGAAGCCAACAACAGTGTCGTCGAGCCGTATCGAATTTAATGAGATTGCAGAACGAATTGGTGATGCGCTAGACACACGCGTAACTATTCAAGGTAGTGTTAAAAAAGGCACAATTGTTGTTGAGTTTGCTGGAGCAGAGGATTTAAAACGTTTAACCCAAAAACTAGAGAGTTAATGTAACTGATTGCCGCCTCGGCGAGACATCTCGGTTTTAATCACTCCACCTAATGCTTTAACACCTTCACGGATTCGTTCAGGAGTTGGATAGCAGTACGACAAGCGCAGCGACCATGAACCAAAACCATCGGCATAAAAAGCAGTACCTGGCACGTAAGCAACTTTTGCAACAATCGCTTTTGGCATCAACGCAGTCGTATCGATTTCAGGTGGCAACGTAACCCACACATAAAAACCACCACCCGGCTTAGTCCACTTTGCAACGGCTGGAAAATATTCATCTAAAGATTCCAACATCGCATCACGGCGGACCTTATATAAGTCACAGAAAGAGGCGATTTGATCGCGCCAAGGCTGATCGGCTAAATAACTTGAAATAGTGAGCTGGGCAAAGTTAGAAGGGCACAAAATCGATGATTCGCTGGCAATAACCATCTTTTCTTTTAATGACGGCGGAACTAGTGCCCAACCCACGCGCAGCCCTGGCGCGATGGTCTTTGAGAACGTACCTAGATAAATAACGTTCTCTGAATCCTCAGCACGCATGGCATTTGGCGACGGCTTATCAAAACCGAGCAAGCCGTAAGGGTTGTCTTCTACAACAAAGATTCCAGCTTCACGGCAGATAGCCAAAATCTCAGTTCGGCGCTCTGCAGGCAAGAGAACTCCCGAAGGGTTTTGAAAGTTCGGAATCATGTACAGGAATTTAATTTTTCGTCCAGCCGCGCGTACACTCTTAATGGCATCACGCAAACCTTGTGGAACTAAACCTGAGTCATCGGTTTCTACGTGAATGACCGAGGCTTCATATTGATGAAAAGTTCCCAAAGCGCCAACATAAGAAGGGGCTTCAGCTAAAACAACATCACCTGGATCGATAAAGATTCGAGAGATTAAATCGAGCGCTTGTTGTGAACCTGTTGTCACTAGAACATCGTCAGGGTTGGCACGAATACCTTCAAGTGCCATCACTTCGCAGATTTGTTCGCGCAGCTTTGGGTGACCCTGTCCGCTTCCGTATTGCAGCGCCTCTGAACCATTAGTAAGAACTAATTTTTGAACTACATCAGCCATCATCGACATTGGAAACGCCGACAGGTTTGGCATCCCACCCGCGAGAGAGACAATCTCAGGTCGAGATGCAACAGCAAAAAGGGAGCGAATTTCACTTGGCTTCATATGCGCAGCTCGACTTGCAAAACGCTCTTCTAATTTTTGAGGAGCTCCAGTTGCAAAACGTTGCGTGATATCAGGCATGTGCGAAGTCTGCCATAACCTATACGTGGTTCGCGCGCTATTTAGCGGCGAATACCAGCACTTCTTAAATCAGCAATTCTTAATGTTCCAGTCTTAGCATCATCTTCAGCGGCTAAATAAAGACGTTGTATTGCTATTACTAAAGCCTCAGCAATCACATCACGAAAATCTGGCCTGTCTAAACGCTCCATATCACCGGGATTGCTGTCATAACCAAGGTCGATTTGCACAGCAGGGGCTCGCGTTAATCGCAATAGATCCCATGCTTTTGCATGTGTACGGCAGTTAACTAAATCAGTTCTGGCACACAACTCGCGCTGAACTAAAGAGGCAAACCGCTCGCCGACAATCGAATGCACACCATGGGCATCGCTTCCATAAAAATATGTTGCCGCACCATGAGCTCTTTCATTGTCATAACTATCCAGATGCAAAGAGATCATTAAGTCAGCGTTACTTTGATTTGTAAAAGCAATGCGGTCATTCTCCGATGGATTATTTGCCACACCTCGAGTAAGAAATACCGACGCACCTAAAGCTAACAAACGACCTTCTGTACGAGCTGCAACGTCATAGACAAGCGAATTATCTCCGTCTGGATTTAAGACAATAACTTTATTCGCAAGCGCAGGTCCACGATTTCTTTGTGTTGCACTTTCACGCAAAACCGAAGGCGCTCCCCCAGAAACTATTCGGGTTAATCGAAGTAAAGCAATTATCGTTGCAGGACCACATTTACCATCAACGCTTATTCCAACCGATTGTTGGAACTCTTTTACTGCAGCTTCAGAACGAGGGCCATAAATTCCATCAACGCGCCCACAATCAAAACCCATCTCAGTTAACCGAGATTGTAAAGCCGCCACGTCATCACCGCGCATTAACGGAGCAGTTTGCAGATTTAAAGATCGATCGCCCAGTTTCCACCGCGCCTCTTCTAATGCACGCGCAGTCACATCATCAACGAGCCCAGTAACACTTAATCCGCGGGCTTGTTGAAATGATTTAATCTGTGCTTGCGTTAGCTCGGGCATTAGTTTTCCTAAAGAAAATTAAGCGAGAAAAGTTGCGAGATCTTTAAGTAAAGCAGGCTTAGGTTTTGCACCAACAATTGTCTTTACAACTTCACCATTTACAAAGACGTTCATCGTTGGGATTGAAGAGATTCCATACTTAATAGCAATTGCCGACTCTTCATCAGTGTTGAGCTTAACAATTTTAATTTTTGAGCCGTATTCATCTGAGATTTCCTCAAGAATTGGCCCGACTGCACGGCAAGGCCCACACCACTCAGCCCAGAAATCAACCAACACGGGTGTAGAGCTTTTCAAAACCTCAGCATCAAAAGTTGCAGTCGTTACCTTGCTTGTAGCCATTTTTACTCCTCAGATTCTTATATATGTAGTGAATGAACTTTAGTGGTGGGTTAGATATTTCTCAGCATCAAGGGCGGCCTGGCAACCCGAGCCGGCAGCGGTAATGGCTTGACGATAGGTAAAGTCCACTAAATCTCCGCAAGCGAAGACTCCAGGGATATTTGTGCGCGTAGAGCGGCCATCTACTTCTACATAACCCTCTGAGTTCAACGTTACTTGGTTGACAAGAAGTTCACTGCGAGGAATATGTCCAATAGCTACGAACAATCCCGTAAAGGCACGCTCTGTTTCGGTGCCATCTACCGTATTTCGAAGCTTCAATCCAGAGACTTTAGCCTCGCCAAGCACATCGATAACTTCAGTGTTCCATAAAAATTCAATCTTAGGATTTGATGTAGCACGCTCAATCATAATTTTAGATGCGCGCAAAGTATCGCGACGATGTATGAGTACAACCTTGGTTGCAAAGCGCGTCAAAAATGTTGCCTCTTCGACGGCTGAATCGCCTCCTCCTACGACGGCAATGGTTTGATCTCTAAAAAAGAAACCATCACACGTTGCACACCATGAAACCCCATGTCCAGATAAACGTTTTTCGTTAACTAATCCAATTTCTCGATACGCACTTCCAGTCGCAAGAATGACTGACTTGGCCTTAACAACATTTCCAGAACCATCAGTAAGGGTTTTAATATCTCCCGTTAAATCCATTTCTACAATGTCATCTGTAATTAATTCCGCACCAAAGCGTTTAGCTTGCTTGCGCATGTTGTCCATCAAATCCGGACCCATTACTCCATCGACAAAACCAGGAAAATTTTCTACTTCAGTAGTGTTCATGAGTGCACCACCAGCAGTCACGGAGCCTTCATAAATAATTGGTTTCAATTGAGCCCGAGATGCGTAAATAGCGGCCGTGTAACCAGCTGGCCCGGAACCGACAATTACTACTTCACGTACGTCGCTCATTTTCGCTCCTCTAGTTACCTACAACAGGCAATTTACACGCTTTATTCCGTAGTTGATGAGCGACGCAGGAGCGAGTCACGCAGATGACGAATCATGCTGAGCTCTTCCACTCCAGCCGCCTTGGCAGCAACTAAATATCCTAGAAAGGCCATCACCATAACGATCGCAAGTTCTCCCGCGCGAGCTAGTGATGTTAATTCGACCCCTAACCATGTGATGTAGCGCATAAGAACATACAGCGGCGCCATTACTCCGAATGCTGCGCCAAATAAACGAAGATGTTGACCAAAAAAATCACTGATTTTGATTGGACCTGTATGTTTTTTCAACAACGAAAGAGTCACAAAGAGACCAACTATGTAACTGATAGAAAAAGCTAAACCTAATCCAATCGTTACCCATTGAACTTTAACAAAATGGAGGAAAGTGTAGGAAAGAGCAACCGAAATCAAGTTAATTATAAAAATTGAAATTACTTGCGTGCGAGTGTCTTCAAAAGCATTGAATCCGCGAATCAAAATCAAATTAATTGAAAAAGCAACCAGGCCGAAACTCAAAGCAGAAAGTACATAACCGATATACCGCGAATCTTCAGCAGGAATACCTACAAATATCACTTGCGTTATGAGTGGACCGAAAAATAGAAAAGCAACTGCGCTAGGGATTGTAATAACGCCCACTAGTTTTATTGCACGTATTAACTGCAGCCGCACTTCATCGCGCTCTTTAGCAACTGCAAGTCGTGACAAATGAGGAAGGATTGCGGTGATAATTGAAATCGTCACAATTGAGTACGGAAGTAGCATGACAAAATACGCATATGTATAAGGCGTATAGCCGACACCACGCGTAATTCCTTCTTGCGCGCTTCGGACGGCTGCACTGGTTGCAACATTAACGGTCACCAAGTAACCCAGTTGCGAAATAAGGACATAGAGCAATGTCCAACCCGCTAAGCCAAAGGATTTTCCTAGGCCAGATAATCCCCATTGCGGTTTTAATGAAATTCCTAAATGCCGTATCACTGGAATTAACACCAAAGCTTGAATGACAACACTAAGGGTTGTACCCCACCCAAGAATCTGTATCTGTAGAGGTGTAATCGATTCGGCAGTTATAGCTGGAGAAAAGATCAAAAATGATCCAAAAAGCAGGATTCCTACCAAGTTATTGGCAATCGGCGCCCACATGAGAGGCCCAAAAGAACCTCGAGCGTTTGCGACCTGGCCGAGCATTGTGAAAATTCCAAGAAAGAAAATCTGAGGAAGACAATATCGAGTAAATGCAATCGCAATTTCTTTTTCAGTTTCAAAACCAGCCGTAAAAAACTCCGGTGCATATAAACGAACCAAGGCCGGCGCAAAAGCTACTCCGATAATTACAAGTATGAGCAAGATTATTGAGATTGTGGTTATTAACCGTGAAGCAAAACTATCTCCACCATCCTCATGATCAAAAGATCGAACGAGTTGTGGAATAAATATCGCAGTTAATGCACCGCCAACAAGTAAGTTATACAAAATATTTGGCATTGTGTTTGCAACGTTATAAGTATCAGCAAGCAACGCCGTACCAAGAACGGCAACAATAAGAACACCACGAACAAATCCAGTAATTCGCGAGATTATTGTTCCTAAAGCCATAATTCCGGAGGCACGGAAGAGATCATTAGATTTCACTGGCTCTCCCCCTTCGCACTCTACGTACGCTCTGCGCTACCGCAGCCAATAAGAGAAGTATTGCCGCTCCAGTTGTAAACCAGGTGACTCTAGAGTCAATAACTGTGGCGTTGAGTTGCAAAATAGAGGGCGGAACAATTGCGGCAGCCTCTGAATCAGTTATCTGCGCAAAGACGGTGGTTTCTCCGGGAGCAACAACCTGAGCCGCCAGAGCTAACTGCGTTTTTGAGTTAGGGGGCAATGTAATGTTTGAAAAATCCACGACCATAACGCGAGTGTTTTTAGCAAGCATTGCGATACTCACTACAACATCGACCGGAAATTGATTGATAACAGTTACCGGAAGATTGGCCTTCTCGGTAGTTATTTGATATTTCCCAGGATTAATACGCAATCGATGTGTCTGCGCTGCAACGGCCCCTTGAGCACTAGTTACGAAGTATTCACGCGACCTTTGATCAAGAGTAGGAGTAAGTAATTGAGCTAATTTCATCCGTAAATTCGAAACATCGGTATGTGTGACAACCCTAGAAAGGCGAGTTAACGCCTTTCGGGCCTCGCTATAGGAGGCGCGTTGTGCGTTAGTTATTCGGGATGTTCCGGCATTTAATCCAGTTCCAGCTGCGGAGCGAACTGAACGCCCTAAAAAAGTTTCCAGGCGGGTCTTTCCGAAAGCATAATAGGCTTTCAATTCACTTGGCGCTAAGCGGCGAGCAAGAGTCACATCCGGATTTCCGTACGCCAAAGAAATTACGTCATTTGCAGATGAGATTTTCTTTAATTGCATTAACCAATTGGTTGCGATCGCGTTTCCTATTGGCGCTGCATCATTGGCAACCTTATAGTCACTTGTCATTGCATTAACTTCATCGATAAGCGCGGAATCAATTACCCACGTCTTTGATCGGCTCTTGGGTACATAAACCAAAAGACCAAGTCGACCTGAAGGTGTTAGTTCTTGCGCCAAAGAATCATTTCGAAATTCGCCAGTGAAAGTTTGTCGAGGCGCACTAACAATTTTTACAACAGCGTTTTCAGCTAAGGCATTCGGCATTGGCGCTAAGAAGAAAAAAACACTTAGCAAAAGACCAATGAGCTTTTTCATATTTTTAACTCACCGCTGCGCGCAATCAATTTTTTCTCATCTGGATAGGCCAAGTGCTCGACAATCTCACTTAAAGGAAACCATGAAACCTCATCAACCTCAGAAATCTGAGGAGTTAACTCCCCGCTTACCTCCGAAAAAAGAAAATGATGAACAGTCTTATGAATTCTCTTACCGCCAGCCATAAACCAAAAATCAATTACCCCTAAAGATTTAGAGATTGCTGACGTAATTCCAGTTTCTTCGGCAACCTCTCGAATGGCGGCTTGTTCAGGCGTTTCACCAGCTTCAATATGACCTTTGGGCAGAGACCACAACATTTTGGTGCCGCTTGAGTCTTTGTGATCAATGCGACCGATAAGCAGACCCATAGTGCCAGTGGAATCGATGACTAAACCTCCCGCACTTACCTCATCAACTCGCTTGGCATAGGTTTTTTTACCCGCAGGCTTATTAGCAGCGTTGGGTTGAGTAGATGTTTGGGGGCCGCGGTTAGCGGGGCGCTTGCGCTTCCGCTTCTTCTTAATGCCTTCGCTGCCCGCACCAGGTGCCGGGATCATGGAGCAAGGGTACTGCTCTAACCTTACTTATTGTGACTAGTGCATTGGGAGCCGCAGGCGAGTTAGCGATTCGTTCACTTATTGAACGTGCCCCGTTAGCGAGCTCACTCGCCCATGCCTTTAAGAGCAATGGATTCACCTTGGCCTTAGTCGGAGGACCAGTTCGCGATGCAATTTTAGGCCGTCTTGGAAATGATTTAGATTTTACGACGAATGCTCTTCCGCAAGAAAGTAAAAAAATCCTGAACGCTTGGGCCGATAATGTTTGGGATACCGGAATTGCTTTTGGAACCGTTGCTGGAAAACGCGGCGATACAACAGTAGAAGTAACAACGTATCGAACTGAAAAATATGAAATCGATTCACGCAAACCTGAAGTCGAATACGGAAAAGATATCCTCGGTGATTTATCACGACGCGACTTCACGGTTAATGCAATGGCCTTAGAACTCACAGGCGCACAACCAGAGTTTATCGACCCATTTAACGGTTTGGCAGATTTAACAAAAAAGATTTTAAGAACACCGGGATCACCCAACGACTCTTTTAATGATGACCCTCTTCGTATGATGCGTGCAGCTCGTTTTGCAAGCCAGCTTGATTTTGAAATCGCACCGGAAGTTTTATTATCAATGAAAGAGCTCGCATCTCGCATCTCCATAATCTCCGCTGAACGCATACGTGATGAGTTTACAAAAATTATAATGTCACCAAATCCACGCACAGGTATAACAATTTTAGTCGACACAGGTTTGGCCGATATTGTAATTCCGGAAATTCCTAAACTTCGCCTAGAAGTTGACGAGCACCACCACCATAAAGATGTCTATGAACACTCAATAACTGTTTTGGAACAAGCCATAATGCAGGAAGTGCGATTAGGTGGTCCAAACCTAATTATTCGCTTGGCGGCGTTACTGCACGATATTGGTAAACCAAAAACTAGAAACTTTGTCGAAGGTGGCGGAGTTTCATTTCACCACCACGAAGTTGTTGGCGCACGATTAGCTAAGAAACGCTTACAAGAGCTGCGATTTGATGGGGACACGATCGAATCTGTTGAGCTCTTAACCGCATTACACCTGCGTTTTCATGGTTATGGCGACGGTGAATGGAGCGATTCTGCTGTGCGCCGTTATGTGCGCGATGCTGAAGGCCTACTTATTCATTTACACGTGTTGACCCGGGCAGACTGCACAACTCGTAACAAGGCAAAGGCAACGCGACTATCAAGCATTTATGACTCATTGGAGGCTCGCATCGATGTTCTTATGGAACAAGAAGAGCTTTCAAAGATTCGTCCCGATTTAGACGGGGCACAAGTAATGGAGATATTGAATCTAAAGCCTTCCCGCGAGGTTGGCGCAGCCATGAATTTTCTGATGGAGTTACGTTTGGATCAAGGCCCACTAGGAGAAGAAAAAGCCAAGGCCGAGTTATTGGAGTGGTGGAAAAACCGAACGACGAAGTAAGCGAAGTGCGGTTAAAAAGTACGCAGCAGAAACACACAGCGGCACCCACATAGAGATTCCAGAAGTAGGTAACAAAAGAGCAGCTAGCAAACCACCCGTAACAATTGCACCGTTAACGAGAACGTCATAAACAGCAAATACACGCCCACGGAAGTAGTCATCGATTTTTGATTGTACGAGTGCATCATTTGTAACTTTTACATTTTGCCCAAAAAATGACGTCAGGAATGCAGTGAGTATGAGTGCAATTTGGGTTTGAGAAGCAGCCAGAATGAGCGGACATGCAGAACTTGCAAGTAAAGAGAATCGAATCCATCGATGCCGCCCAACTTTTGAGACACCGTAAGGTGCCAGGAATGCACCTAAAAATAATCCAACTCCAGCTAGCGATAGTGCAATACCAAAACCCCTTAAACCTTTTTCTGGAAGATTTGGATCATTAAAAGTATTTCTCTCTAACAAAAGCGCGGTGAGTGTTAACGCAGTCAACCCGCCACGATGGATTGCTGTAGCAAGAATTCCACGCGCGGCATCACTGTGAATAGACAGGAAACGAAAGCCATCACGCATGTCGTGTAACCCCTGCATAAAGCTGGTCGCCTCTTTTTCATGCTGCTGGGGACCAATCTCATATTTTTTTAATCGACCACTTAACAATGCTGCAAGAAAATAACCAACACTTGCAATAAGAATGAGAAGTGCATCAGCATGGTTAGCAAGCGCCAAAGAATCGACAAGGGCTCGTACCCCAACGCCAATACCGCCACCTATTACTACCAATAATGAGCCACCTGTAACCGCGATGGCATTGGCAGTTATAAGAGATTTAGTGTCAATTAAAAGAGGAAGACCAGCTGATAACGCTGCCAAAATTAATCGGTTAACTCCAAAAGCAATTAATACGACGATTGTTAATTCAACCCCAGTTGATCCGCTGAAAATCAATAGTGCAACAAGCAGCAGGTTTACTGAACGAATCATGTTTGAAATAAACAAAGCTCGCTGTCGTGAGATACGGTCCAAAACTGTTCCTACGAAAGGGCCAACAATTGAATATGGCAGTAATACGACGGCAAAACCAAGAGCAGCGCTGAGCGCGTTAGCTTGGCGCTCAGGTGAAAAAAGAATGAACGAAGCCAGCGCGCTCTGAAAGATCCCGTCGGTAACTTGCCCCATCCAACGGATGGATAGCAGGCGGGAGAACCGTGGGTGCTTAAGGAGCTGAAAAAGACTCACGAGATTGAGCGTAGTCGCACAACTTGGTTTATTCTTCTCCGACAATGAAATCACAGCGTTCGTACATCGATTATTCACTCGATAAGCGCGCCACTTTATTGGCCCTCTTCCGAGGCGCGGTTGATGCATGTGATGCCGATCCATACTTATTACGAGCTGCAAAATGGCATGGCGAAAAAGTCTCACGTAATTGTCCTGTGTGTAAGAAGAACGCCCTTGTGGAACTGCGCTATACCTTTGGTGAACAGCTAGGACAGTACTCAGGCCGCATTAAGACTCCACGCGAGCTTGCAGAGATGGAGAGCGAGTTTGGCGAATTTCGCGTCTATATTGTCGAAGTTTGCCCGGATTGTTCGTGGAACCACATGTGCGCCTCCTATGTTTTAGGCGATGGCGTTGAGCGCAAAGCGCCTCGCAAGACACGCACCCTCGAGGACGAGGATTACGCGGCGCGGTAACCTTCACTAATGCTTCGCAAACTCTTAATTCGAGCCACAATCTTCATTGGTGGCTTTGGTTTTATCTCTGCCGCAACCCTGTTTGCTTTAGCTTATTTCACGGTAGATATTCCAGATCCCAACGCATATGTAAATAGCCAATCTACGATTATTCAATACTCAAACGGTGCAGAAATTGGTCGCGTTGGAACACAGAACCGACAAATTGTTCCGTTAGCAAAAATTCCACTCAACGTTAGACATGCGGTGTTGGCCGCTGAAGACCGCGGATTTTATTCCAACAGAGCTTTTAGTATTACAGGCATTGCACGAGCTATCTTTAATAACTTAAAAGGTGGATCTCTCCAAGGTGGTTCAACAATCACCCAGCAGTATGCAAAGACTGCTTTCTTGACACCTAGTCGCACGATTCAAAGAAAGATCAAAGAGTTGGTTATTTCAATCAAACTCGAGAATCAATTGTCAAAAGATCAGATCTTTGAAAGCTATCTCAACACTATTTATTTTGGTCGCGGGTCTTATGGCGTGATGACAGCATCACAACAGTATTTCAATCGCAATGTGGATCAATTAACAAATGCGCAAGCCGCAGTTATTGCATCAATTTTGCGCTCGCCAGGTCTATATGATCCGGCATTTAAAAAGGGAAATAAAGAGAGATTAATTGCGCGATTTGCATACGTAAAAAATGGAATGGTCAGCGCTGGATGGCTTTCTGCAAAAGATGCAGCGAAGATGAAGTTCCCAACCGTTGCACCGCGCGCCTCTTCCGGACAACTCAGTGGGCCTAAGGGTCACGTTATTGAAGCGGTGCAAAAAGAGTTAGCAAAACTTGGTTTTAGCCAGGATCAGTTATTAGTTGGCGGTCTTGTTATTAAAACAACGTTAGATCAAAAAGCACAACAATCGGCCGTTGATGCGGTCAATAAGTTTTATCCAACAAAAGCTCCAGATAATTTACGAATTGGTCTGGTTGCCATCAAACCAGGCACAGGAGAAATTGTTGCTCTATATGGCGGCCGAGATTACTTAGCGCGCCAATTAAGCGATGCAACACAGTCAATTGCACTTGCGGGGTCGACGTTTAAACCCTTTGCAATTGTTGCCGCATTAGAACAAGGAATCCCATTGTCTTCAATGTGGAATGGTGATTCACCGCAAGTATTTGATGATGCGGGCAAACCTTATGAAGTTTCCAACTATGGAAACGAAGGTTGGGGACAGATTGATCTGTTGTATGCAACTAAGCACTCAGTCAATACCGTCTTTGTCCCACTTGGAATCAAAGTTGGACCCGTTGCAGTTGTAGATGTCGCAAGGCGTGCAGGAATTCCAGAATCGGTGGCGATGATGCCAACACCATCAGTTGTATTGGGCGTTGCAAGCCCACACGTGATTGATGTTGCAAATGCATATGCAACATTTGCTGCTCAAGGAATAAAATCAAAACCATATTTAGTAAGCCAAGTTGTTGGACCAAATAAAGGCGTGTTATACGAAGCCAAGCCTGAAACACAAGAAGTATTTTCCAAAGAAGTGATGGCTGATTTAACTTTTGCACTCAAAGCTGTTGTTACTGGCGGAACTGGCGCTGCAGCTTTAGCACTTGGCCGTCCAGCAGCTGGAAAAACAGGAACATCACAATCAAATGCATCTGCATGGTTTAGTGCCTACACACCACAACTGGCCGCATCTGTTGCCTTCTTCCGCGATAGCGCTTCAGAGTCACTAAATGGAATCGGCGGGCTAACCTCCGTAACCGGCGGAACGTTCCCAGCAAAAATCTGGACTGCATTCATGAAAGGTGCGCTCAAGGGCGAACCAGTGATGGATTTTCCGGCACCTTCTAATATCGGCGGACTAGATCCGATAGTCATGACTTCGGGCGGCAAACAATCTCGTAAACCATAATGGCGCTGCGTTTTAAGACTCTCCTAGTCTTAGCTGTTCTTGCCTCATTACTCTCATTTGCAAAGTTCTCACACTGTGAAGGCAGCAATTGGGCCACACCGGATCAATATATTCACGCCTGCTATAGCGACTTACCCTCGCTTTTTGGCGCACGAGGATTAGACAAGCATGTTTGGCCTTATGCCAGTGATAAAAACTCAGTGGAGTATCCAGTTCTAACCGGCCTAGTTATGTTTGCAACTTCCGGTTTAGTTGAAACTCCGCTTTCTTACTTCAACTTAAATGCTTTTTTGCTCGCTTTAATTTTCATTTTTTTAGTTTTACTGACAGCAAAACTTAAACCAGAGTTTTCCTATCTTTTGCCGGTAGCACCAGCAATGCTGGCTTCACTCTATATCAACTGGGATTTATGGGCGATTATTACCATGATGCTTGCCATTTATTGGTTTGACCGAAAAGCTTATTTATATAGCTCTCTAGCTTTAGGAATTTCAATTGCAACCAAATTCCTACCTATATTTTTATTGTTTCCAATTATTTTTATTTTATGGCGTAGCAACCGAGTCAAAGAGTTAATTAAATATGTTGTGATAACCGCATTAGTGTGGATCGGCATTAATGTGCCATTTGTATTAACAACCCCAACTGGTTGGTGGCGCTTTTATAAACTCAATATTGAGAGAGTTGCTGACTGGGGCTCCTTGTGGTTGGCACTGAATCAACTTGGTGTTGGTTTAACCAATCTAAATTATTTATCGCTACTTCTTTTATTAATTGGGCTAGCAGCTATTGCCCTATTTTTATTTGAAATTAAAAACACCCCAACACTTGCATCGGTGGCTTTTATTGTTTTAGCTGTAGTTATGGTTGCGAGTAAGGTCTATTCCCCACAATATGTTTTGTGGCTAACTCCATTAGCGGTGATTGCGCTTACAAATAAAAAAGATTTATATGCTTTCTGGTTATGGCAAAGCGTTGAAGTTATGTATCACGTGGCAATCTGGCAACACTTAGCTGTTGTTACTGGGGCGCATTTTGGTTTACCCCAAGGCGGCTATGCAGCCTTAACCCTGCTGCGTAGTGCAGGCTCCCTGTACCTAGTGGGGGTCCTGGCAAAACGGGCACTTCAGGCCCGAAATACACAGGGTTCGGCCTTCGATTTACTCTTTGAGGCCTCTAAGGCCTACCCTTAACCCTCTTGAACCAGCATCTGATGTCGGCTCAGGAAAGCACTAACCCTCCTGTCACGGAAATGCCGTGGCCGTCTAAGTCCAGAGGAGGTCGGGTTAACGCATGCGTCACTACGAACTTATGGTCATTCTTGATCCAGAACTTGAAGAACGTACAGTCACACCAAGCCTTGAGACATATCTCAAAATAATTAAAGACTCCGGC
>WLKQ01000032.1 GCA_009701185.1 Actinomycetota bacterium
GCGCAGCAAAGATGAAGAAGGACGCACTTGTAGAAGCGATTGCCGATTTACAGGCTAAGAATCGCGAAGCTGCAAAAGCTGAACGTGAAGCACGTCGTGAAGCACGTAATAATCGCAAGAAAGAGGTTAAGCCAGCGGCAAGTACGACACAAGATTCAGATGATGATTCAGATGATGCACCATCGAATGATCGCGGAGGTCGCAATGATCGCTTCGATCGCAATGATCGCTCACGTGGTCGCAATCGCGATCGTAATAGCCGCGACCGTGCGCCGCGCGAAGAGCGCGAACCTGTTATTAGTGAAGATGATGTTCTAGTTCCAGTAAGTGGACTGCTAGACATTCTCGATAGTTATGGCTTTATCCGTACATCGGGTTACTTGCCAGGACCAAATGACGTTTATGTAACGATGCAGCAAGTCCGTAAGAACGGACTTCGTAAAGGTGATGTTGTAACGGGTCAAGTTCGTCAGCCTCGTGAGGGCGAAACTAAGCAGAAGTTCAACGCACTTATTACCCTTGAAACCGTTAATGGAATGACACCGGAAGAGGCGCGTAATCGCGTCGAATTTGGCAAGTTAACTCCGTTGTATCCACAAGAGCGTTTGCGCCTTGAGACTGAACCAAATATTTTGACAACTCGAGTTATCGATTTGATTGCACCTATTGGTAAGGGTCAACGCGGACTTATTGTTTCACCACCTAAAGCTGGTAAGACAATGGTTCTGCAGTCAATTGCAAACGCGATTACAACTAATAATCCTGAGTGCCACTTGATGGTTGTCTTAGTTGACGAGCGTCCAGAAGAAGTAACAGATATGCAACGCAGCGTTAAGGGTGAAGTTATTGCTTCAACTTTCGACCGTCCAGCAGATGACCACACAACAATTGCCGAGCTTGCCATTGAGCGTGCTAAGCGACTTGTTGAACTAGGCCATGATGTTGTTGTTCTTCTCGATTCAATTACACGTCTAGGTCGTGCATACAACATCGCAGCACCTGCTTCGGGTCGTATCTTGTCCGGAGGTGTTGATTCAGCCGCGCTGTATCCACCTAAGAAGTTCTTTGGAGCTGCACGTAATATCGAAGATGGTGGTTCATTAACAATTCTTGCTACAGCACTTGTTGATACAGGTTCTCGCATGGATGAAGTTATCTTCGAAGAGTTCAAGGGAACTGGAAACATGGAGTTGATCCTTGATCGCCGTCTTGCAGATAAGCGAATCTTCCCAGCCGTTAACGTTGTTGCATCTGGTACTCGTAAGGAAGAAATTCTTATGGGCTCTGAAGAGCTCAACATTGTCTGGAAACTTCGCCGTGTACTTCACGCACTAGAGCCACAGGCTGCCCTCGAACTTCTCCTTGAGAAGATGAAGGGCACCAAATCCAACGTTGAGTTCTTGATGCAGATCCAGAAGACAACGTCTGGGCCTGATGACAGCAAGTAAATAAGCGTAAATTTCATAAAAGTAGCGCTTTGGCCTACTCTTATCCACGTTAACCAATCCGCTTGGTTCACTGAAGCGATTCAGACCCAGGCACGAAATTAGGGAAGTTTCATAATGAAGCCAGAGATCCACCCAGAGTACAAAGAGACCCAAGTTACTTGTGGTTGCGGTGAGAAGTTTGTTACTCGCTCAACAGTTGCTAGCGGTTCAATCTATGTTGAAGTGTGTTCTGTATGCCACCCGTTCTACACCGGTAAGCAGCGCATCCTTGATACTGGTGGCCGCGTAGCCAAGTTCGAAGAGCGCTTCGGTAAAAAAGTAGAGTCTAAGTAGCTTTCTAAAAAAACCGCATCGCAGCCTTAACGGTTGCGGTCGCGGTTTTTTTATTTCTCATACGTTAGTTCTATAGATAGATAAGGAGAAGCCAATGACTAATGATCGCTTTGCATCAGCCCATGAAATGGTGCGCGAGTATGCCGAATTAGAAGCCAAGATGGCCGACCCGTCTATCCATGAAGATCAAAATAATGCGCGCAAACTTGGTCGCCGCTATGCGCAGTTGGGTCCTGTAGTCGCGGGCTTCAAAGCATGGAAAGCTGCCGAAGATGATTTAGTCGCAGCTAAAGAGTTAGCTCAAGTCGATGCTGATTTTGCTACCGAGATTCCCGCTCTTGAAGTCAATGCAGAAGCCGCAGCTGTAAAGTTAGAAGAGTTGTTATTGCCACGAGATCCCAATGATGATCGTGATGTTATTTTGGAAGTTAAAGCTGGCGCAGGTGGCGATGAATCAGCAATCTTTGCTGGCGATTTATTGCGCATGTATATGCGATATGCCGAAAAACATAATTGGAAAGTTGAAATCATCGATGCCACCGAAAGTGAAATGGGTGGATATAAAGATATTTCGGTTGGTGTGAAATCTAAAGGTGTACCAGCGCCAGGTGAATCACCTTATGCACGCTTGAAATTTGAAGGTGGAGTTCACCGAGTGCAACGCGTTCCAGAGACTGAAAGCCAAGGACGCATTCATACCTCTGCGGCAGGCGTTTTAATCCTGCCAGAGGCCGAAGAAGTAGATGTTGAGTTAAATATGAATGATGTGCGCGTAGATGTTTACCGCTCATCAGGACCAGGTGGGCAGTCGGTCAATACAACTGACTCAGCCGTACGTCTAACCCATATTCCAACTGGAATTGTTGTCTCTTGTCAGAATGAGAAGAGTCAATTACAAAATAAAGAGTCAGCGCTGCGTATTTTGCGTGCGCGCATGTTAGCTGCTGCTCAAGAAGCCCAAGAAGCAGCAGCATCGGCTGAGCGCAAGAGCCAGGTTCGTACGGTTGATCGTTCAGAACGAATCCGTACGTATAACTATCCAGAAAATCGTATTAGTGATCACCGTGTTAACTACAAAGCTAATAATTTAGATGCCGTGCTTAATGGCGACCTCGATGACATGATTCAAGCCCTTCTCGATGCCGATAAAGCTGCACGTTTAGCCAATACGAATTAATTTTTCCATGGATATCAAGGCGATTCTGAAAGTAGCTAAATCTCAATTAAGTGAATCAGGAATCTCTGAAGTTGATGGTGAAATTTTATTAGCGCATGTATTAGGTCTTTCACGTATGGATTTACATAATCCAGTTTTAGTTGAGAATACAGTCAGTGCATTTAGTGACACTGCAATTATTGAAGAACAGTTTTTCACACTTCTAGACCGAAGAATTAATCATGAACCAGTTCAATACTTAACTGGTTTCGCACCGTTTCGTTATTTAGAACTTGAAGTTGGACCAGGAGTTCTGGTTCCACGCCCTGAATCAGAGTTATTAGTGGATGCAGTATTGACGCATATCAACAATATTTCTGGGCCAGTCAGTGTTATCGATTTAGGATCAGGCTCTGGAGCTCTAGCCTTAGCAATTGCTACTGAAGCACCACATTCACGTGTCATTGCCGTTGAAAAATCAGCTGAGGCGGTTTATTGGTTGAAGAAAAATGTCTCGATACATGCCGAAAATGTTCGAGTTGTTGAAGGCGATGTTGCCGATGTTCTGCCGGGCATCAAATGCGATGTAGTGATTGCCAACCCACCTTATATTCCAGATTCTGCGACTTTGCCACGTGACGTCGTTGGATTTGAGCCTCACGTTGCATTATTTGGTGGCCCAACTGGCATGGAGATGCCCGCACTTTTTATTGCTGCAGCATCTCGTTTGTTAAAGGCCGGTGGAATTGTGGTGATTGAACATACCGAAGAACAAGGGATTGCAATTGCAGGTGAGTTAGCCCTAGATTTTGAAGATGTTGCGCTCCATGATGACCTCGTTGGTCGTCCTCGATGGACAAGTGCGGTTAGAAAGTAAATCATGGGCAAAGAGATAGATTTAAAAAAAGGTGAACTTAATCGTCATGTAAACAAGGCGTTGAAGGCGATCTCTGATGGCTACATCATCGCGATTCCGCTAGAACATAGTTATGCATTTGCTTGTGATGCATTCAAACATGATGCAGTGCGCGCTATGCATGTATTGCGTGGAGATTCCTTGTTTACTGCAGCTCAAGTATTAGTAGGTAGTGCAAAAACTGCCCAAGGTGTAGTCCGTGAAGTAACTCTAGAAATTTCAGCGCTCATGAAAAAGTTTTGGCCGGGAATGCTGTCAATGAATCTTCGCCCACAAACTGGTTTGAGTTGGGATTTAGGTGACGACAATCAATTAGACCGAGTCAGTATTCGGGTTCCAAAAAGTAAGTTCGCTAAAGCATTGGTGGCAGAGAGTGGACCTTTAGCCGTCGCCAGTGCAGTACGAGTCGGCCGCCCTGTTCCAAAAGAACTCAGTGATATTTTCGTTTTGGACTCAGATTTAGCGTTTCAATTCAATAATGGACTTCTACGTAAAGGCCCTGCAACAACTGTCCTTGAAGCAGATAACGAAGGTGTGCGAGTCCTTCGAGTCGGCGCTATCTCTCTGGAAGCGATTCAAGAGATCGCTCCAGGAGCTACTGGACTATAGGATTGAGGTATGTCTACTTTCTATGGCCCAGATTTTGAACTCCTCACTCAACAAGATCCAGAGATTGCTGCTGTTCTCTTATCTGAGCTGAAGCGTCAGCAGACTAATCTGCAGCTCATTGCATCCGAGAACTTCACTTCTCGCGCAGTGCTAGCCACCTTGGGCTCTACGCTTTCGAATAAGTATGCTGAAGGCTATCCAGGTAAGCGTTATTACGGCGGCTGCGAAGAAGTAGATAAAGCTGAATACCTAGCGATTGAGCGTGCCAAGAGTTTGTTTGGTGCAGATCACGCAAATGTTCAACCTCACTCTGGAGCAAGTGCAAACATCGCCGTGTATCAAGCCTTTACTAAGCCAGGCGATACCGTTTTAGCAATGTCTTTGCCACATGGTGGGCACTTAACGCATGGCTCTGCGGTTAATTTTTCAGGTAAGTGGTTTAACGTCGAGTCTTATGGAGTTCGTGCCGATAACGAACTCATTGATTATGACGAACTCCGGGATAAAGCGATTGCTATCAAGCCAAAGATGATTTGTTCTGGCGCCACCGCTTACCCATCTCTCATTGATTTTGAAAAAATTCGCGCAATTTGCGATGAAGTTGGCGCAATCATGTGGGTAGATGCTGCTCACTTCATTGGTCTTGTTGCGGGTAAAGCCATCCCATCACCTGTTCCGTATGCTGATGTTGTTTCATTTACAACGCATAAAGTTTTACGTGGACCTCGTGGTGGAATGATTTTAGCTAAGGCCGAACACGCAGCTGCAATTGATAAATCTGTCTTTCCAGGCATGCAAGGCGGACCAATCATGTCAGCGGTAGCGGGAAAAGCTGTTGCATTAGCTGAGTGCGCAACTCCGGCCTATCAAAAGTATGCCAAAGACGTAATTATTAACGCTCAAGCCTTAGCTGCAGCTCTAGAAACCGAAGGAATGCGCGCAGTTTCTGGTGGAACTCAAACTCACCTTGCGTTAATGGATATACGCAGTACTGGAGTAACTGGAAAAGTCGCTGACGAAAGGTGTGGGGCAGCCGGAATAGTAATGAATAAGAATTCAATTCCATATGATCCAGAAAAGCCTGGGATAACAAGTGGTATACGCGTTGGTTCTCCAGCTACAACAACGCAAGGTATGGGAGTAAATGAAATGAAGCAGATCGCATCTCTCATTGCGCGCGCCATTGCAAGTGAGGATGCTGCCATCCATGCAGCAATTAAAACCGAGGTGCATGCCTTAACTGCACGCTTTCCTATCTATCAGGCGTAAAGCATGCGTGAATATTTAGTAACGCTGCTGATTTCGGCAGCGCTGTGTTATTTAATAACCCCGTTTGTTCGTGCCCAAGCAATTCGCTTTGGCGCCGTTGCCCAAATTCGAGGGCGAGACATTCACACAACTCCAACAGCACGGTGGGGTGGGGTAGCAATGTGGCTGGCGATGTCTGTGACTTTCATGATTGTTAATCATTTACCGTTAGTTGGAAAGTCATTTGGACATGAAGCGCAGGGGATTTTTCTAGCTGCAACAACCATAGTTTTACTAGGTATGGCCGATGATCGTTTTCAGTTAGATGCTCTGACTAAATTAACTGGCCAAGTCTTTGTTGCTGGAATTTTACTGATGTATGGCATTCAAATTCTGTGGCTTCCAATTAATGGTGTTATTACTTTGCCACCCAGTATCGGTCAATTAGTGACTGTTCTTATTGTTGTGATAACCATTAATGCGGTTAACTTTATCGATGGGATGGATGGCTTAGCTGCCGGCATCGTAGCTATAGCTGGAGTTGCTTTTTTTGCTTTTGCTTATTTATTAGCCGTTGATTATGGCTTTAGCCGAGCTGGTGCACCATCTCTTATTACCGCGGTTTTAGTGGGGGTATGTATTGGTTTCTTGCCTCACAACGCCTACCCAGCAAGGATATTTATGGGGGACAGCGGCTCCATGTTGCTTGGCCTTTTACTTGCATCGGCTGCAATTACTTTAACTGGCCAAGTCGATCCCAATGCGATTTCAGCTGAATCTTCGGGACCAACTCTATTGCCGCTACTTTTACCTTTCGCTGTTTTAGCCGTCCCGCTAGCTGACTTAGTACTTGCAGTCCTTCGTCGAGTCAAAGCTGGACGATCACCTTTTGCACCAGATAATGAGCACCTGCATCATCGCTTAATGAGTGCGGGTAACTCCCAACTCAAAACTTCTTTTATTTTATACATGTGGACTGCAACTATCGCATTTCCCGTAACAGTTTTAGCTTTTGCCAAATGGTGGGTAGCGCTTTTAAGCGCGCTATTTCTTATCTCAATTACATTACTGATGAGCCACAAGAGTAAGGTGGATGTATGAGCAAATCGAGCGAGTTTGAGATGTGGCGAGGCGCAGTAATTCCGGCGAGCCTTACCGGAATTCTCGTAACAATTGCAATGACAATTGCCCGCGGGAGCTCTTCAATTTTGGGCGGAGTGTTAGCTGAATTTATTGTTTTAATATTTTTTGGAATTCATTTGGCTATTTCAAAGTTCTCTCGCACGCTGGATCCGATGATGACGATGGTTCTTGTTTTAATCTCATACTTTGCGAAATTAATTATTCTTGGTGTTTTTCTACTAGTAGTCGTTAATATGGTTCCAGAGAAGAGTTTAGACCGCACGACTTTTGGGGTTGTGGCCGTTGCAATCACCTTTGCTTGGCTAGCGGGGGAAGTAAGGGCTTTTCTAAAACTACGTTTACACTTACCATTACCAGGTGATACCAGTCACAAGGCTTTTACTGAACAAGGAGATTAATAATGGCAATGAATGATGATGCCGCTTTTTGGTCGATTCTCGCCTACCTGATTTCTGGATTGGTTTTTTGGGGTGGAGCAGGGGCCTTGGCCGATCACTTCTTATCGACTCATTTCCTCCTAATCATCGGCTTGATTCTGGGTATGGGATCGAGCTTTTGGTTAATCTGGCTCCGCTTCCTCAAGAGCTAAACCAAGCTGTACGAGCCCTTTTGATCGGGCGGGCTGGACGTTGAGTCGTTTTGCATCTGTGCTGGGAAGCCTCTAAGTTTGGCCAATGCGCCCCCTTTGGGCCAATACGTGTTGGATATAAGGAGTATTGAATGCACACCTTGCTGAGCCAAGCCAATCCAGGCTTTGTTCCACCAAGTAGTGCAGATTTTGATTTTGCTCCAATTTTCGGAAATAGCATCCTGTTTACAAAACCGGTACTTCTAGTCTTTTTCTCAGTAATTCTTGCAGGAAGCTTCTTCACTCTCTCGGCTCGTAAAGCCGCTATCGTCCCATCTAAACTCCAATTTGCTGGTGAGTCGATTTATACCTTCATCCGTAATGAACTTGGACGAGATGTTATCGGGCCTGAATTTATGCGCTTTGTACCCTTCCTTTTTTCTCTTTTCGTTTTTATTTTAACTAACAATATTTTTGGCGTAGTGCCACTTTTACAGTTTCCAACTATGTCTCATATTGGTTTTCCAATTGGAGTCACGATTTTTTCTTACGTTACCTATCACTATGTGGCTATTAAGAAGCATGGTCTAAAGAAGTACGTAACTGATATCTGCTTTATGCCAGGAATTCCAAAGCCAGTTTATTTAATTTTGACTCCAGTTGAACTACTTACTTACTTAGTAACTCGTCCGCTCACACTTTCGATGCGTTTATTTGCAAATATGTTCGCAGGACACCTTTTATTGCTAGTTTTCACTTTAGGTGGAGAGTATTTACTCACAAGTGGATTGATCTTAAAGTTTCTGAGTTTATTCTCATTTAGTTTTGCTATCGGCTTGAGCTTCTTCGAATTAGGAATTCAAGCACTTCAGGCATACATCTTTACCCTACTAACTGCTCTATATATCGCAGGTGCGCTCGCCGACGAGCACTAGCACCTCAGTAAATTTGACCAAGCGACCGTTTGGCCAATATGTGAAAGGAAAGAGAAATGACAGGTACTCTCGCAATCGTAGGCTTCGGCCTTTCGACCATTGGACCCGGTACTGCTACCGGTTTGATTTTCGCGGCATACATCAGTGGTGTAGCTCGCCAGCCTGAGGCACGTAGCATCCTGCAGCCAATTGCATTCCTTGGCTTCGCACTTGCTGAAGCTTTGGCACTTTTCGGCCTCGTTCTTGCATTCGTTTTGAAGTAAGAATTAGCTAGAAACAACTAGGAGTTATACATGTTTAATCGATTTGGATTTCTTGCATCCGCTGAAGCGGGAGCTAGTCCTGTCATTCCTAAACCTGCAGAAATCATTGTTGGTTTCGTTGCCTTCGGAATCCTTTTTATGCTGCTTCGAGCTCGCGCAGTTCCGCGTTTCGAAAAGGCATATAAGGACCGTACTGAAGCAATCGAAGGCGGATTAGCACGTGCCGAAGTTGCACAACGCGAGGCCTCAGAAGCTTTGCAGATGTATAAGGCGCAGTTAGCCGATGCTCGTGGTGAAGCCGCAAAGCTTCGCGAAGAGGCTCGTGCTGAAGGCTCAGTAATTCTCGAGCAGATGCGTGCAACTGCACAAGAAGAGGCAACTCGAATTACATCTGCAGCGCGCTCATCCATCGAAGCAGAGCGGCAAGCAGCGTTCAACTCATTGCTTAATGAGGTCGGAGCTATTGCGACCGAACTTGCTTCCAAGATTGTTGGTGAATCACTCGATGATCAAGCACGACAGTCGCGAGTTGTTGAGCGTTTTCTTGCTGAAGTGGAGAAATCTAAGTAACCATGTCACTTTCATTAAAAGGTTCAAGTCGATCCTCGTTGGTAACAACGCGTGCACAGTTAGAGAAATTAGTCTCTCAACTTGATGCACCTGCTGCTGCCCAGGTTTCGAGCGAGCTTTTTTCGATAGTCACGGTTCTAGACTCTTCAATTGCTTTACGACGGGCGCTTTCAGACTTCGCCCGTGATGAGGCGTCAAAAGTCGCTTTAAGCAAGCAGGTCTTTACTGCAATTAGTAATGGCCAAGCATTCACAGTATTAGCGACAATGGTTGGGCTCCGTTGGTCTTCACCTAGAGATATAGGTGATGTTCTAGAACTTCTAGGAGTTGAAACCTTGTCAGTTGCAGTTGAAAAGGCGGCACAACTTGAGCAGCTTGAATCAGAGTTGTTTGCATTTGCCCAAATAGTCTCAAAGAATCCAGAGCTACGCGCAACATTTGCGCTTCGATCAGCAACTGAGGTTAGAAAGAGTGATCTAGTGTCGGCCCTCCTGTCTGGAAAGGCACTGCAAGCATCAATCGATTTAATCTCATTCTTAGTTGATCATCCTCGTGGAAGAAATCTTGAGAGTGGGCTCAACGAGTTTGCCGACATCATCTCTGCAAGAAAAGCCAGAATGATCGCCCATGTTGTTAGCGCTAGTGCTCTATCACCGGATCAAGTGAGCCGATTAACTACTGCGCTTACAAAGATGCTCGGTCATGAGATTCGCGTAAATGTAAGTATTGAAAAGGAAGTTGTAGGTGGTCTGTCAATTCGAATTGCAGATGAGCTCATCGACGGCACAGTAATTGCTCGCTTGGCACAGGCAGATCGCCTGCTTGCTGGTAAGAGCGCTTAAGTTTTTAACTAGAAAAAGGAAAAGGGAGAAAAAAATGGCGGAACTTACAATCCGGCCCGAGGAGATCCGTGATGCCTTAGCGACATTCGTTAAGTCATACGATCCAGGAACTGCGACTCGTGATGAAGTCGGTACTGTCAGTCAGGCAGGTGATGGAATTGCACGCGTCGAAGGTCTCCCATCGACAATGGCGAATGAGCTCTTGCAGTTCGAGAACGGAACACTTGGTCTTGCACTCAACCTAGATGTGCGTGAAATCGGTGTTGTTATTCTTGGTGACACAACTGGAATCGAAGAAGGTTCATCGGTCCGTCGTACTGGTGAAATTCTCTCTGTTCCAGTCGGTGATGCCTTCCTTGGTCGTGTAGTTGATCCACTTGGCCGTCCAATCGATGGAAAAGGCGAGATCAAAGCCGATGCACGTCGTGCTTTAGAGGTACAGGCGCCATCAGTAGTTGAGCGCCAACCAGTGAAAGAGCCGCTAGCAACTGGAATTAAAGCAATTGATGCGATGACTGCTATCGGTCGTGGACAGCGTCAGCTCATTATTGGTGATCGCCAGACTGGAAAGACTGCCGTTGCAGTTGACACAATTATTAACCAGAAGGAAAACTGGAAAACTGGAGATCCTAAGAAGCAAGTTAAATGTATCTATGTTGCTATCGGTCAAAAGGGTTCAACGATTGCATCAGTGAAGGCGGCTCTAGAAGAAGCCGGCGCGATGGAGTACACAACAATCGTTGCATCGCCTGCATCTGATCCAGCCGGCTTTAAGTACTTAGCTCCATACACGGGCTCATCAATTGGCCAGCACTGGATGTATAAGGGCGAGCACGTTCTCATTGTTTTTGATGATCTCTCAAAGCAGGCCGAGGCATACCGTTCGGTCTCCTTACTACTTCGTCGCCCACCAGGCCGCGAAGCCTACCCGGGAGATGTTTTCTACTTACACTCACGTTTACTCGAGCGTTGCGCAAAGCTCTCCGATGAACTCGGTGGCGGCTCAATGACTGGTCTACCAATTATTGAAACTAAGGGAAATGACGTTTCAGCATTTATTCCGACAAACGTAATTTCGATTACCGACGGACAGTGCTTCTTAGAAACAGATTTATTTAACGCCGGTGTTCGCCCAGCGATCAACGTAGGTGTCTCTGTTTCTCGCGTGGGTGGCTCTGCTCAGACTAAAGCGATGAAGAAAATCGCTGGCCGTCTTCGTCTTGACCTCGCACAGTTCCGTGAGCTTGAAGCTTTCGCAGCATTCGGCTCCGACTTAGATGCTGCATCAAAGGCACAGCTAGAGCGCGGTGCGCGCATGGTTGAGCTCTTGAAGCAAGGTCAGTACTCACCATATTCACTTGAGCGTCAGATTGTTTCAATCTGGGCAGGTACGTCAGGTGCACTCGATGATGTTGCTGTTGCAGATATTCGACGATTCGAAGCTGAGCTTTTGGATTACATCGGCCGCGAACGCAAAGCAATCTTCGACGTAATCTCTGAAACTAAGCAGCTTGAAGATGACACTGTGAAATCAATGGAAGAGGCTGTTGCAACATTTAAGCAACGTTTCGTGCCAACGATTGCAGCTGCTGCAAAAGATGCGCCAGTTGAAGCACTAACTGGCGAAGAGTCAGAGCAGATTACAAAGCATGTTCCTCCGGCGGTGAAGAAGTAACCTATGGGTGCCCAACTACGCATTTATCGCAGACGCATGCGATCTGTTAAAGCGACTAAAAAGATTACGAAAGCAATGGAGTTAATCTCTGCTTCTCGAATCGTTAAAGCGCAGCAACGGGTTACTGCATCGACTCCTTATGCCAATGAGTTAACTCGCGCGGTAAGTGCAGTTGCAACGTATTCATCGACCAATCACCCTTTGACAACACCAAGTGAAAAACCAATACGTGCCGCTATTTTGATTATCTCGGCCGATCGAGGAATGGCTGGCGCATACTCCAATAATGCGATTAAAGAGGGCGAGCAGTTAGCTACTTTGCTCAAAGAGCGCGGATTACAGACAACGTCCTACCTTGTTGGACGCAAAGCTGTGAACTACTACCGCTTCCGTAATCGTGCAATTGCCGGGTCATGGAGTGGGTTTTCAGATAACCCAACCTATGAAAACGCTAAAGAAGTTGCGGATGCACTCATTATTGCCTTCTTAGCTGATGCTCAGACCGATGTCGCTGGAGTCGATGAGATCCATATCGTCTTTACCGAATTTGAATCGATGATGACTCAGAACGCCCAAGCTAAGCGAATGTTGCCGTTAGAAGTTGTTGAATCTGCTGCCCCAGTTCCAGGCGGCTTACTTCCTATGTATGAATTCGAACCAAGTGGGGAAAAAGTGCTCAACGCACTTCTTCCGCGTTACATTGAGGCTCGAGTATTTAACGCGATGCTGCAATCAGCTGCTTCTGAGCATGCTGCACGCCGCCGTGCAATGAAATCTGCAACTGACAATGCCGATGAGTTAATCAAGTCGCTCACACGACTTGCGAATGCGGCTCGTCAAGCCGAAATTACCCAAGAGATCAGTGAAATTGTTGGCGGCGCAGACGCGTTGGCCTCAGCTAGTGCAGGGAGTGAATGATGTCGACAGAGACAACCAATAAGGGTCGCGTAGCGCGAGTAATTGGACCGGTGGTGGATATTGAATTCCCAGCCGATGCAATGCCCGCAATTTTTAACGCACTCAAAGCAGATGTAACCATGAGTGGTGAAACGCGCACATTGACGTTAGAAGTCGCCTTGCATATTGGCGACAACTTAGTCCGTGCGATCTCCATGCAACCTACCGATGGAATGGTTCGTGGCACCCCGGTTACTGATTCAGGTGCCCCAATCTCAGTGCCCGTTGGTGATGTCACTAAAGGCCACGTATTTAATACGCTGGGCGAATCACTTGATGTGCCAACCTCTTCCCTTGATATTAAAGAGCGGTGGCCAATTCACCGAAATGCTCCTTCATTTGATCAACTTGAGTCAAAGACTGAGATGTTCGAGACTGGAATTAAAGTTATTGACCTCTTAACACCATACGTAAAGGGCGGAAAAATCGGCCTATTCGGTGGTGCTGGTGTAGGTAAGACGGTTTTGATTCAGGAAATGATTTATCGTGTAGCTGAAAACTTCGGTGGTGTTTCTGTATTCGCCGGTGTTGGTGAGCGTACTCGTGAAGGTAACGACTTATTTTTGGAAATGACTGAGACCGGCGTTATTAACAAGACCGCCTTAGTCTTTGGTCAGATGGATGAACCACCTGGAACTCGTCTACGCGTTGCACTCTCAGCGCTAACAATGGCTGAGTATTTCCGCGATGTGCAGAAGCAGGATGTGCTTTTGTTCATTGACAATATTTTCCGCTTTACACAGGCAGGTTCAGAGGTTTCTACACTTCTTGGACGTATGCCTTCAGCAGTGGGATATCAGCCAACGTTGGCTGATGAGATGGGCCAGCTCCAAGAGCGCATCACATCTACACGTGGTCACTCAATTACATCGATGCAGGCAATCTATGTTCCAGCCGATGATATTACTGACCCAGCACCACACACAACGTTTGCGCACTTAGATGCAACAACGGTTCTTTCACGTCCGATTTCAGAGCTTGGAATCTATCCTGCAGTAGATCCATTGGATTCATCGTCGCGTATTTTGGATCCACGCTATATCGGTGAGCATCATTTCCGTGTTGCTAACCGCATTAAGCAGATCTTGCAGCGCTACAAAGATCTTCAAGACATTATTGCTATTTTGGGTATCGATGAACTCTCAGAAGAAGATCGTATTTTGGTAGGACGCGCACGTCGTATTCAGCGCTTCCTTTCTCAAAATACTTTCGTAGCTAAGGTCTTTACTGGACTTGATGGCTCATTTGTTCCAGTTACCGAAACAATTGCCGCCTTTGAAGCTTTAGCCGATGGAAAGTACGACCATGTTCCTGAGCAGGCTTTCTTCATGTGCGGTGGATTAGAAGATGTAGAGCGCAAAGCCGCTGAACTAGCAGCAAGTGTTGGAAAGTAAGTAGCAGATGGCTCTCAACGTCGAATTAGTATCTCCAACTCAGCGCGTGTGGTCTGGTGAGGCATCCTTTGTCTCTGCCCGCACGATTGATGGTGACCTAGGAATTTTGCCTGGTCACACCCCGCTTTTTGGTGTTCTGGTGGACGGTGCAGTCACAATTACCGGAGTTGATGGAGGCACCACTGATTTTAAAGTCAGTGGTGGCTTCTTATCAGTGTCTAATAACCGCGTATCAATTTTAAGTGAATCGATTGATAGCTAAATTACTTTAAATGGTGTTCTGTCTCAATCACTCGAACAGTCTTTGATTTTCCACGCATCACAATCGATTGGCTAACCGCGCCGTAACTTGTGTAGCGGATTCCCTTGATAAGTTCCCCATCAGTGATTCCGGTGGCAGCTAGAAAAACATCATCAGAGTTCACTAAATCTTTCGTGTGAAGTACTGGCCCAGATGCCTTTCCATCGATATGCAAGCGCCCTTGAATCGCACCACCAAGACAGATCATGGCGGCGGCAGTGATAACACCTTCTGGCGTTCCCCCAATACCCATTAATAAATCAATACCGGTATTTGGCCGAGCAGTTTCTATCGCGGCCGCTACATCGCCATCTTGAATTAAGCGAATTCGTGCGCCAGCTGCTCTGATCTCAGCAATCAATTGATCATGTCGTGGACGATTAAGAACAACGACCGTTATATCACTCACCGATAAGTTCTTAGCTTTAGCTACGGCTTGAATATTCTGGGCCGTTGAGGCATCGATATCTATAACGTGTGCGGCTTCTGGTCCAGTCACAATTTTGTTCATATAAAAACTCGACTGAGGGTCATACATCGTGCCGCGAGGCGA
>WLKQ01000033.1 GCA_009701185.1 Actinomycetota bacterium
GAAAAAACCGGTGGCTTCGGAGTTGCTGCGCCAAGTGCTAATCGCTTCGGACATGTTTCGCCAACAACTGCCCAAGCCGTGCAAGAAGAGTTAGGACAATACTTATTAGTTGGTGATCAGATCATCGATGGTGGTGCATGCGCGGTTGGTGTTGAATCTACAATCATTGATTGCACGGGGGAGGAACCTGCCATCCTTCGCCCTGGTGCGGTAACAATAGAAATGATTGAGCGTTCTACAGGATTAAGAGTTGTAGATAATAAGGAACACATCATTCGTGTCAGCGGTTCGCTTGAAAATCACTACGCACCAGTTGCACATGTCTTTCTCGATATCACCCCTGTCGCCGGCCAAGGTTTTATTGCGCTCGCAGATATTCCAACTCCCGCAGGTGTTACTCGCTTAGCTGCGCCACATAATGCCGAAGAGTTTGCACATCTTCTTTATGCAGCGTTAAGACAGGCCGATGCCCAAGGCCTGACAGAGGTGTGTATTGCGCAGCCAACGGGCGATGGGATTGCTGTAGCCATTAGAGATCGCCTATCTCGCGCGGCCAAAGGGCGTTAATTTCTTCCTAAAACTCCGATACGATTGCGCCTCGCGACCGCGTAAAGCAGGGCATTAGCTCGCAAACGCAGTGTGCAGTGGGGCCTATAGCTCAGTCGGTAGAGCAACGGACTTTTAATCCGTGGGTCGACGGTTCGAGCCCGTCTGGGCCCACAGGCTATTTATAAGCAAAAAGCAGCGCAGAACGTGTAAAAAATCCCAACCGAATCTTGTTTTCTTAGGTCGCTATGTCACACTGGCTGAGTGCCAACCCCTCTATTTAACCTTTTTAGGGTGAAATTTAGGGTGACGCCATCAAAAAATAACAGGACAAAATCGGATAAACGCCGAAAAAAGATTACCTACAGTCTTGGACTGATCTTTGCCTTATTTTTTCAAACGATCGGCTTCCAATCGGCACAGGCAGTGGCAGCACCGACAGCCTGGACAGTCACCGCTAACGTTGCAAACTATTCGCAAGGTGGCATTACACCAATCTTTAGAGGAACTACTACACCTGCAGGGGCTGCAACTCTTACGTGTAACGCCTACACCGCTGCCGATACTTTATTTGCTACACCTCTAACGTTAACTGCATCGACAACGGTTGGTGCAACATACAAAGTCAGATGTACAGGAGTTGCAGCGTCAGGTTATGCAGCTAGCCCTACCAGTAATACAACTGCAGTTCTTTCCGTCGTCGCCAATTTATCGTTGACCTGTAACGCTAACTTTTATCAAGTCTCCAACAACTTGTTATATAAATTGACATACACATCAGGTGCTTCGCCACCATTTTCTTACGCAGCTTTTGGCGTAGCAAATACAATCAA
The DNA here is from genome assembly GCA_009701185.1 of Actinomycetota bacterium. Lineage (GTDB taxonomy): Bacteria > Actinomycetota > Actinomycetes > Nanopelagicales > Nanopelagicaceae > Planktophila. The sequence goes on from WLKQ01000033.1 coordinate 1,380, forward strand.
TAATGCAATTGGTTGGAATCCAGATGATAACTATATTTACGGATTAAATGGCGCGAATCTTTACAGACTTGCAAGTGATCAAAGGGTTACAAATCTAGGCCCAACTATCACAGCTGCAGGCGCTTCAGCAACAGCAAATTCCACTGGCGGTGACTTCTATCGTATTAATGGAACTGCATATTTGATGAGTGCAAGCGGTACAACTTTTAATCTAACAAACCCTGCAAGTCGGGTTGTCTCAACTATGACCGTAACTTCTGGATCATGGGCCCCATACGACATGACGATTATTGGTAATACAGCCTGGGGCTTTGACGGCACTACTTTATATAAGGGCGTAATTACATCTAACGGCACAATCGCTGGAACAAGTATTGCCATTACTTCAAAAGCCGGCGTTACCGGAACTGTGCGTGGTACAACCACTTCAGGTGATAGATATGGTGCGATGTATTCAGACAGCGACCAAAATTTATATATGTTTAGCAATACAGGTAATGATCTTTTTCAAATTACAGCAGCCCGAGCCGCAGCAGCTTTTGCTCCAACACCTGTAACACCAGCAGCCACTTTTATTGTCCATGCAACTAAGACTGGTGGCGCCGCTGTTGGAAGCCCAAATGATGGAGCCGGTTGTCCAAATGCATCCAGCCCAACAGCACCAACTCTAACTACAACTGCGGGTGCTACATCGATTACGGTAAGCGGTGGCAGTGTTGCAGGAACGATTACAACTGCGACATTGACGGGAAGTAATATTGCATCAGGTTCGCTGCTTTTCTGTTATGCAAAAACAGAGTTATTGCTCGCATCATCGCCCACTTGCGTAAATAGCTCACCGGATACGATGGCAGCTAGCCAAACATCGGCAGCGATATCAGCAAACTTAACTGGCCTAGATCATGGAACTCTTTATTATTTCCGATCGAAAGCGACTAATACATTAGGCGCTGCTGGGTATGGAACTACTCAAAGTTTTACAACGTTGGCCGACTGGACCTTAACTGCCGATAGCAAGGGCTACACAATTGGCGGCGCAGTTCCAACTCTTACAGCGGTAGCTGCACCACTCGCTGGCATTAGTGGTGCTACTACATGTCGTGCGTATGCACCAGCGGATGTTACATACGTATCACCTAAAACAATTGATGCGACATTGGCTGCAGGTGACTATGTCATTCACTGTACCGCCGGTGGCGCAGCAGGTTATTCAGCAACACCTACTACAAACGTTAATGCAACTTTACGCGTTACTGCACTTTTATCGTGGACCATTACTGCAGCTGATGCCAGCTACACGCTCAACGGCAGTATCCCAACGCTTTCTGGCGCAGCCTCACCTCTGGCAGGCTTAAGTGGCGCACTTACGTGCCGAGCCTATACAGTCGCTGATACTGGATTTGTTACTGCCAAAACTATTGATATAAATCTTGCAGCTGGTACTTACGTTATTCACTGTACGGGAACTACGGCATCTGGTTATGCAGCACCTTCAGTCATTGATAAGACGCTGACTGTTACCCGTGCGCCTTGGACAATTACTGCGGTAAACAAGGATTACACAATCGATGGAACCGTTCCAACGCTCACAGGTACCGTAAGCCCGGTAGGTGCCATTAGCGGTTCATTAACATGCGCGATTTATTTAGATTCCGATCTTGGGTATACAAATCCATTAACGATTAACAATGGATTAGGAGCGCACCCTTACCCAATTCACTGTACCGGTACTCCTGCAAGTGGTTATTCATTAACTCCTACAATTATTAACGCTTCACTCAACGTTACCGCCCTAACATCGTGGGCCATCACAGCCAATGCTGCTAGTTACACATACGGCCAAACTCCGGCATCGTTAAGTGGAGCGGCATCACCGGCTGGGGGATTAAGTGGCGCACTCACATGTTCTGCCTATGCAGTAAGTGATACAAGCTATGTAACTGCACTAGTTCTTAGTACATCAACTGCAGTTGGGACATACACAATTCACTGTGTTGGTTCTGCAGCAAATGGTTACACATCAACACCGACATATAATGATGCGGTATTAAGAGTTGATCCAATCGCTTGGTCTATCTCTGCCACGGCTGCAAGTTATTCAATTGGCGGTTCTGTTCCATCATTAACTGGCACAGCTTCTCCAGCCGGTGGATTAAATGGATCGCTCACGTGTTTGGCCTATACCTCAACTGATTTAACGTATTTGAGCCCCGTAACTTTAGACACGGCTCTTGCTGCTGGAACCTATGTAATTCACTGCTCCGGCACGCCCGCCACAGGTTATTCACCCACACCAACAGTCAATGACGCAGCCTTAACAGTTTCAATCTCAACTTTTACCGTTACTTATAACGGCAACACACATACAGGTGGATCGGCCCCCGTAGATTCGTCATCACCATATAACTTCAACTCCACTGCAACTGTGAAAGCGAATACTGGTTCGCTAGTAAAAACAGGTTATTCCTTTAACGGTTGGAATACTTCAGCCGATGGAACTGGAACCCCGTATGCAGCTACAGGTTCGGTGACATTTACTGTCAGCTCTTCTAACGTTGTTTTGTATGCGCAGTGGCTGATTGCAAGTTTTACTGCAACATTTGATTTAAACGGTGGAAATATTTCAGGCTCGGTAACAAATCCAACGGCATCGGTTGTCTATCAAGTAGATGCACTGGGATCAAAGCCTGCCAATCCAACGAGAACTGGATACAGCTTCGGTGGATGGAACTTAATGGGTAGTGGTAGCGCGCTCAGCAGTTATGCAATGCCTGGAGCTAGTACAAGTTTTGTTGCACTCTGGACGGTTCAGTCATACACCGCAACTTTTAATATGAACGGTGGCGCAATCAGCGGTTCACGTGCGAACACAACCGCATCTATTGCATTTGGGTCGGATGCATTAACTGGTAAACCTACAAATCCAACAATGAGCGGCTACACATTTGTGGGCTGGAATTTAACGGGAAGCGGATCTGCTTTAAGTAGTTACACAATGCCAGCTAGTGCAGCTACGTTGATTGCGATCTGGCAAGCTGATGCACACACTGTTACATATGCAGTTGGTGCACATGGAAGCGGAACAGTACCTACGCAGGCTAGCGTTGCAACCTTAGGCACCTTCACCGTAGCTGCATCTGCTTTAGTAGGTGATACCGGCTATACATTCAATGGTTGGAATGATGGTTCACATACTTATATTGCTGGAGAAACCTATACAGTCGGTGTTTCTAATGTAGTGATGACAGCGATGTGGCAAGCCAGCTCCCTTGATGGAATTGATTTAACCAAGATTGTATTTCTTGGGACTCTTGTTGCTTCGAATTCTTTAGATGGAACTATTTCAGTTAATACGCCCGGCACACCTTCATCAGGTGTTGCCTTAACACTTCCAGCTGGAGCGCTGCCGGTAGGCACACAACTTGATATTTACGATCAAACAGATCTGACTAAAGCGCGGCTTTTGATTTCAAGCGCCGATAATGCTTTTTCTGTTTCTTTAGTTGTAGCGTGGTTGGCACCGGACGGATCTATTCCACATACTGCCGCTGGAAAACCTATCTCCATAACAATCACCAACAGTGATATTTTCGCCGGAGATGTTGTGTACGGAATGATCGGCCTGAATGTCAGAGAGCTTGGAACCGCCGTAACAAATGGATCCGTAACTTTTACCATTTTTGAAGATCCTGAAATTATTATTACTCGCGCGCCACCATCGATTGCAATTACAACTGGCGCTACTCAAAGCGTTCAAGTTGGAACAGCAATTCTTACGACTGCTGTGACGAATAGTGGTGGTTCGATAACTGGATACTCAATCTCACCATCGCTACCTTCGGCCTTATCATTGAATACAAGTACAGGTGCAATTTCGGGAACTCCGGCTGCTGTCCAATCTGTAAACTCTTACACCTTGACTGCTACCGGCGCGGGTGGAACATCAACTGCAACATTTACATTGACAGTAACTGCTGCACCGCCAAGCATCTCTATTACAACTGGAGCTACCCAGTCGGTTCAAACAAATGCAGCAATAGTTTCTACAGTCGTTACAAACTCGGGTGGGCCAATAACTAGTTATGGCATTGCACCTGCGCTACCAACTGGTTTAACTTTGAACACAAGTAGCGGCGTTATCTCAGGTACTCCAACTGGAGCTCAAAGTACTAACTCTTATACGCTTACCGCAACGGGTCCTGCAGGTGGAACATCAACTGCGACATTTACCTTGACGGTAGTTGCTCCACCTAATATTTCAATCACAACAGGTGCTACACAAAGTGTGCAAGTAAATACTGCAATCACATCAACGATTAATGCAAATAGCGGTGGTGCAATCACGAGTTATTCAGTGACTACGCTTCCAGCTGGTTTATCGTTGGATGCGACCACTGGTGTTATTTCAGGTACACCAACAAGTACACAGGCATTACAAACTTATACATTGACTGCAACCGGTCCTCTAGGCGGAACATCAACGGCGACGTTCACACTGACAGTCACGGCTGCTCCACCGAATATTTCAATCACAACAGGTGCTACACAAAGTGTTCAAGTGAATACTGCAATTACTAATACCGTGATCACAAATACCGGTGGTCCAGTTACGAGTTATTCAGTGACTACGCTTCCAACCGGTTTATCGTTTGATACGACCACTGGTGTTATCTCAGGTACTCCAACTGGCACACAGACACAAACAAGTTATACCGTGACTGCGACTGGCCCTAACGGCGGAACATCAACAGCAACCTTTAGATTAACAGTCACGGCCGCGCCTCCGATTATCTCTATTACAACGGGGGCTACGCAGACAGTATTAATAGGTGTTGCAATAACTGCCACTGTCGTAACAAATACCGGTGGACCAATCACTAGTTTTGCAATTTCACCCTCATTACCGGGCGGGCTAACGTTTAATTCTGGATCAGGTGCAATCACTGGCACACCTACAGGAGCGCAAACAAGTACCCCTTATACAGTTACCGCAACAGGGCCTAATGGTGGAACCTCTACAGCTACTTTTACGCTGACCGTAGTAGATCTACCAAATATTGCGATTACCACCGGTGCTATACAGAGCGTCTTGGTCGGTTCAGCAATTACCACAACTGTTGTAACAAATACTGGTGGTCCGATTTCTAGTTTTGCAATCTCGCCATCCTTACCAACTGGTCTTACGTTGGATACGGGCACGGGAGCCATTTCCGGAACACCAACAGGTGCACAGTCCACAAACTTTTATACCCTTACTGCCACGGGTCCTAACGGGGGAACCTCGACAGACACCTTCACTTTCACCGCAAATGCAGTTGGGGCTAAAGTTGTTACCTTCAATGCAAACGACGCCAGCGGTCGCAGTTCAACACAAAGCTCTTTAGTTGCCGCAAACTTAACGGCAAATTCATTCACTCGAAGTGACTTCGTTTTTGTCAATTGGACTACCAACTCCGACGGAACCGGAACGACGTTTATAGATCTAGAAAACTATTCCTTCAGTGCCGATTTAACATTATTCGCGCGATGGGCCGATGCTGCCCCAAATATTTCAATCGCCATAGGAGCAACCCAGGTAGTAATTGTGAATCAAGTGATTGTTTCAACGTCGGTAGAAAATACTGGCGGAGCAATTACGAGCTTTGAAATATCACCAACTCTTCCTTCCGGATTAACCCTGAATACAACCGATGGAACAATTTCTGGTACTCCAACGAGTGTTCAATCCGAACACACATATTCACTCATTGCTAATGGCCCCGGCGGTATCTCGTCAGCGGTATTCACCTTAACGGTCGCGGTGGTACCAGATAGAACTGTTACTTTTAATGCCAATGATTTAAGCGGAAGAACAACTTCGCAGATTTCATCGATTTCCGCTCAATTAACCCCTAATTCTTTCACCCGTAGCGGATATACCTTCGTTAACTGGAACACCAGCGCCGATGGAACCGGATCAACTTTTGCGAATCTAGGTACATACTCATTCGGTGCTGATTTAACTTTATTTGCTCGATGGGAAGTAAGTGCACCAACGGTTTATACGCTTACGTATGTTGCAGGTGCGCATGGATCCATTACTGGAACGTCGGTACAGAGTATTAGTTCTGGCGGTTCAGGCAGTGCAGTAACTGCAGTAGCTGCTACTGATTATTCCTTCAGTGTATGGAGCGATGGCTCTACGAGTAATCCGCGAATAGATACATCTGTTGTTTCCACAAGAACAATTACGGCAAGCTTCATTTTCGTAGGTCCACAAGCGCAGAGCATTACATTTACAAATCCAGGGACACAACAGTGGAGTCCATTTGTTCTCAACGTTGTTCCTACTGCGACCAGTACGCTCGCCGTTTCTTTGGCTAGTTCAACGCCTTCAATATGTTCAGTGAGTGGATATGCGATTACCTTTATTACAACCGGATCATGTTCATTGACTGCATCTCAAGATGGTGGTTTTGTCAGCACGGCGCACTTTGCCGCTGCACCATCTGTAATTCAAACTTTCACAATTGCTAAAGCAAGCGGACGTACGATTCAGATTAATGCTTCGTCATATTCATCAACAGGATATGCAACATGGAATTTAACTGGCCCAACATTAACAAGCCTTGCATCTGCCGGAGACTCTGATACAAAAACATATTTCGCAGCGCCATCCTCTGAAGGGTGCTCAGTAGCGTCTTCTGGAAAAGTAGTGTTGAGTGGAGCTGGTGTTTGTCGTGTACAAGTCAGTATCTCTGGCACCCTTTTTGACGATGCCACCTCACCAGCAATTGCCTTTGAAATTGGCAAAAATACTCGAGAAATGGCGCTTACCCCACAAACTTTGACGTACAAAGATACGCTCCAAATAAAAACTCCCGATTTAGATGGTACCGGGGCGGTTAGATTCTCATTAGCCAGCTCTACCAACTGTCGACTCTCAGGCGACAAAGTGACTGCATTATCTGGAGTTGGAACGTGCGACATAACAGTTATTAAATCTGCTGATGCCAACTATGAAGCTACGACTGCTTCAGTAACAATCACTTTAACTAAAGCTGCTCAGAAAATTACATTGGAAAATGCACAACTTGTGTTTGGCAAAAAGTTGAAATTGAAGGCAACTGCGGGAAGTGGGTCTGGATCCATTACTTATTCAGTTGATGATTCAACGGCTTGCTCTATTGCCCTCGATGAAATCACTGCATTGTCAGGTACGGGTGTTTGTGTAATCACCGCTACCAAAGCTGAAGATTCGAATTATCTGGGAGCAACTACTACTGCAAACATAACACTGGCTAAAGATGTACAGCCTGTTACTAAAAAACCTCAAGTATCGATTAAAAACTCTCAAACATTGGCGTTGGCTAACTCTGGATTAACCTATGGAAAGACTGCAACGCTAGAAGCATCACTAGGGAGTGGTACAGGCGTTGTAACTTATTCGGTAGATAACTCAACGGCATGTTCGATCACAGCAAATAAAATTACAGCTCTATCTGGCACAGGTTCTTGCATAGTTACTGTCAATAAAGAAGCAGATGCAAATTATGAATCAGCCACAACAACGGCAACTATTACGCTGAATAAAGCCGTTCAGACAGCATCACTTGGCAGCGCAGAACTCTTGTTTGGTAAAACACTGACCCTTGATGCAACGACCGGTGTTGGTTCGGGTGACGTTACATATTCAGTTGATAACGCCATGGCATGTGAAGTAAAGGCAGATAAAGTCACAGCACTTACAGGATCCGGACGTTGTGTAATCACATTGACAAAGGCCGCTGATGCAAATTATGCGGCCGTTAAGACAACTGCCACAATCACATTGAAAAAGGCCACTCAGAGCGTGACAATTGGCAATGCTGAACTCATGTTTGGAAAGACCCTGACTCTTGATTCAACAACTGGTATCGGCACGGGAGCAGTCAAGTATTCAACAACCTCTAAGGCTAGCTGTAGCCTGAAAGACGCTGAAGTCACTGCGCTTACAGGCACTGGCAGCTGCGAAATCACCCTTACTAAAGCTGCAGATTCAAATTATGAAGCTGCATCAGCTATCGCAACGATTTTATTGACCAAGCAATCACAAACTTTAAGCGTTCCTGACGCGCAGCTGACCTATGGCAGCTTAATAAAGTTGAAGCCACTATCAGGTAATGGTGTTGGTGCAATTTCGTACACATCTGATAACACACACGTATGCCCTATTAAATCTAATGAAGTGACAGCTTTAACTGGAACAGGAAGCTGCGTGATCACGGTAAGCAAGGCTGCCGATTCAAATTATGAAGCAGTCTCTACTACAGCAATAATTACTCTGAACAAGCAATCACAAACTTTAAGTATAACCGGTGGGAAATTAACGTTTGGAGGCACACTTACACTGAAGCCAACTTCAGGCAATGGAAGCGGATCAATTTCGTATGTGTCTGAGAATCCAAATGCTTGTTCAATCATAGCTAATGTGGTCACAGCCTTAACTGGAACCGGTACGTGCTCAATCACGGTAACAAAGGCATCCGATAAAAATTATAAAGAGATATCAGCATCAGCAACAATTTCACTTTCCAAGGTAGCGCAATCGATTACGTTATCAAATGCCGTTCTTATGTATGCAAACACACTTACTTTAGATTCCTCGATGGGTAAAGGCTCTGGAGCTCTGAAATACGTACTCAATTCGAATTCGACTAGCAATTGTGCTTTACATGCAAATGAAGTAACCGCATTAACTGGATCGGGAACCTGCGCGATTACTGCCGTCAAGGCTGCCGATGCGCGTTATGAAGCTGCAACCTCAAAGGCCACAATCACATTGACTAAAGCTCCTCAAACAATCTCTTTGTCCGATGCACAGTTAATGTTTGGCAAGTCCCTAACGCTTGATGCAACTGAAGGAAGCGGAACGGGTGACGTTAAGTACTCTGTCGGAGCTAAATCTAAGTGCTTGCTTTCCGGAAAGACCGTAAAAGCTCGTTCAGGCTCAGGTAACTGCCTTATTACCGCTAAAAAAGCTGAAGACGCTAACTTTGTCTCAGCTACAACAACTGCAACTGTCTCACTTCTTAAAGAAGAGCAAACCCTTTCTTTGGCAAGTGATAATTTAACATTTGGTAAAAAGGTTCAAATTAAACCTGTAACTAATATAGGTACTGGCGCAATCACTTATACAACAGATGATCCTAAAGCCTGCCAGATTAAGGGTGATCAAGTTATTGCGTTGGCTGGTGCTGGTCAGTGTGTAATCACTGCTAATAAAGCTGAGGATGAAAATTATGCAGCTACTACTACAACTGTCTTGTATTCACTGAGCTGCGTTATACCGAAAGCGATAGCCTTAGGAGTACAAAAAATAGCAAGTGGAATCGCAGTTAAAACTACTCCGAATAAAGATTTAGATGCAGCAACTTCGTTAACACCTTTTGTTAATGGCGTTAAGTCAAAGTGCTCAAATGTCTTAACAATCAAGATTCAGAAGATTTCAAAGTAATAAAAACTGGCGCTAACTCGTAATGAGTTAGCGCCAGTTTTATTTGTCTTACTTCTTGATTGTGTACCCTGCTGGGCATGCTGGCAAATAGCCAATAACAGTTTTTACTGTTGAACCACTTGAACACTTAATCGTTGACTTAGCGATTGCAGCGTGGACATGGAGTGTCAGTAGATCTGTATCAGCTTCTTTGTCACCAAAGCCTGGAATTATTGGCTTAATGGTGCCGTATAGAGCCGCTGGCTTAATTGCTCCACGATCTTGGTTATAGGCAGTTGGTGCATTCTCAAGATTCGCAGTGTCAGTATTCTTTAGAGTAAAGGTTACTTCACCCTTTGCATTTGTCTTTTTCTTAATCTCTGCACCAAAACCACCATCGGATTGAGGTCCAATAGCCTGGTTGCCCGACATCCAATGAGCCTTTGATCCGCTCCATGGAGCATTGACTTGAATAGAAACCATCTTGTTTGCAAGAGGAGTTTTACCATCTGTAGTAACTAGATACTTAAGAGTGATGGAGCTTCCTGCAGTTTGGTAGGCATAAAAAGCCTTGGTGTCCGCTGAGTAGTACTGAGCGATATCGCCAGTTGAATCAACGCTGTTTGCCTTTGTATAAACAGGGCTAACAAGTCGCATTGACGGTAGGCCTGAAGCCTTAGGAGTTTCCACTGTTGGAGTTGATCCACCTTGTAGAGATGAAGCAACGTCAAAAGTTACAAGATCAGTATCTGATTCTTTGTCACCCTTGCCTGGATAAATTGGCTTCATAGTTCCATATAGACGTGCAGGCTTAACCTTGTCACGATCCTGGTTTAATGCTGAAGGAGGATTTTCAAGTGACTTTGTATCTGTATTAGTAATCACAAAAGTCACATCTCCTGAAGCATCTGTTTTTCCTTTGAGCTCTGCTCCGAAGTTGCCACCATCTTGTGGTCCAACAACAGTTGTTCCTGAAACCCAGTTAGCTTTAGAACTACTCCATGGCGCATTTACCTGAAGTGCGATTTCGATATTTGCTGCAGCTGTTGTTCCATCTGTTGTTGCGTGATACTTCAACGTTAAAGTTGAACCCGCAGCAATGTATGTGTAAAAAGCTTTTGTACCAGGTGAGTAGTACTGAGCGATGTCGCCAGTAGAGTCAACACTATTTGCTGCAGTGTATGCAGGGCTAACCAAACGAACTGATGGCAATCCCGCTGCAGAAGTGCTCGGCACTATTGCCGTTAGACCAAATACTGCAATTGCTATTGCTGTGCTTGCGCTAGCAATTTTTGAAAATCGTGCTTTCATTTTTTCCCTTTCGACGTAATCGGTTTTGTACGATTTAGCCGGGTCTGACTTAGGAAAAACCTGCGCACAGTTGCCCGAACTATCAGCATCGATGTGCGCACACACGTCGAATAGCGTAGAGAATACGAGAGCCAATTCCCCTAGTCAAGGTGGCTCTTAGTGCTTTATTACTTTTCCTATCCCGTTAATCGAGTAAACGCGTATGTAGTCAATGCTCATCTGGGACTGCATCAAGGCAGGGTCTAGATCCCCAGCGAACTCACCACCCATAGCTAAGTTCAGGATCAGGAAAAACTCCTGATTAAAGACCCATCGCCCTGGGGCGATATCTTTTGGTGTCGCCGATAAATATAGCGAGTCATCTACATAGAAATCGATCTGATTCTTTTTCCACTCAATTGCATAGGTATGAAATGCATCGCTGAGTTGAGCGCCATTGTTATACGTAGATCCATACCCACCAAAATTACCATTGGCGAAATTTGGTCCATGAATTGTGCCAAATGCGGCCTCACCCATATATCCGCGGGCCTCCATAATGTCGATCTCTCCGCACTCTGGCCAAGGATTACCATCAAGTAAATCATCACCCAACATCCAGAATGCTGGCCAGGTCCCAACGCCTGCAGGGTTTTTCATTCGAATTTCTATGCGGCCGTATTGAATACCTAACTTATTAGCCGTCTTAATCTTTGCACTGGTGAACTGGCACTCCGGGCACATATTTAAAATCTGTTCGGTTCCGGGCACGGTTCCCACTTGAAAGCCTGAGGTATCTGAGATCCGATTTGCAGTAACTACTAACTTGCCTTTGCCATCTAATGAAATATTCGCTGGCTTTTGCGTGTAGTACTCAAGCTCAGAGTTTCCCCAGCCATAAGAGTTGCCGATGTCGTAGTTCCAGGTCTTTGAACTTGGGAGTGCGCCCTTCTTCCCAGCGAATTCATCGGACCACAATAACTTGAGAAGTTTTGGTGCTGGCTTAGCTGCAGCATCCGCTGGAACTAAAGAGGTGGCGAGAAGAAACGATAAGGCAATGGCGGTACCAGAAAGGACGTAGCCCTTAAGCTTCATAATCACTCCATTACGCTTTGATAACAATTTAGCCTAAAGGCTCAATCTATGTTGCGCCAATCGACCTAGTGGAGTTAACTACAATACTATGAAACCGCTTTCATAGGAGTCATTTCAGGTATTTCCTGTTGACCCGTGGGTGAGAGTTTCAGAGCCATTTCCGCCAGGATTTATAAAGGAGCACATATATGCGTACATCATGGAAAGCTAAGAGTGCCGCCGCATTAGCAGCGACCCTAGCAATTACCGCAGGAGTTTTAACTATGCCTGCACCTGCGGCAGAGCCGGTAACAATCACAATCTGGACTTTCGGTGATGTTATCCAACGTAACCTTGTGGCCGAATATAAAGCCCTCCACCCAGAAGTTAGCTTGTCCATTAAAAAGTCAGATTTAGATCCACTCAATGGCACAAACATGGTGACTGCGTGTACATCAAAGGTTGGTCCTGACATCGTCGCCGTAGAAGTTTCATACTCCGGTTACTGGCGTTCATATCCAAAGTGCTTCCAAGATCTACGTCAGATGAAGACATCTGATGCAAATGTTGCAGCAGGGGTTGCAGCAGGATTAAGCGCGACAGATATTAAGAAGAATTATTTAGGATGGCGCTGGGAACACGGCGTTGCATATGACGATAGCGTCATTGGAATTCCAACAGATGTCGGCGGACTCGAAGTTGCTTATCGCGTTGATCTATTCAAAAAAGCTGGACTCCCAACTGATCGCGTAGCGGTGGGTAAGTTATGGCCAACATGGGATGCATTTATTGCAACGGGACAGAAGTATCTAGCAAAACTTTCACCTGCTGATAAGAAAGCCGGTAAAGGTTTCATTGATAATGCTGGAACAATTTACGCAGCAATCATGAATCAAGGTACCGAAAAGTATTACAAGAATGATGGAACAGATACTGGAAAGTTAATTTACGATACAAATCCACAAGTTAAAAAGGCGTGGGATACAACAATCAAAGCAACAGCTGCTGGCATTGGTACTCGAATTGGTCAGTACACATCTGACTGGAATATCGGTATGAATAAGGGCACTTTCGCAACGATTTTGGCGCCAGCCTGGATGATGGATTACATCAAAGCTCAAGCCCCAGATACTTCTGGCAAGTGGGATATTGCAAAACTTCCTGTCGGTGGTGGTAACCAAGGTGGAACGCAGTTAACAATTCCTTCATATGCGAAAAATAAGCAAGCTGCCTATGACTTCCTCACCTGGTACTTAGCGCCAGAGCAGGAACTCAAAGTCTTTAAGACTTACGGACTATTTCCTGCTGCATCAGTAACGTATTCTGATCCAGCACTTCTTAACTTCAAAGATCCATTCTTTAACAACGCACCAGTTGGTCAAATCTATGCAAGTGGTGTTTCACAGTTGAAGCCAATCTTTGAAGGCAAACTACAACGCGCTATCGATCAAGCAATTGGTGCTGGATTGGGACGCGTAGCTGCCAAGAAGATGGATGCAAAGAAATC
>WLKQ01000034.1 GCA_009701185.1 Actinomycetota bacterium
AGGAGTTCCTGACGATGCGTCTTGAAATTAAAGATCTTCATGTTCACTATGGAAAGATTGAGGCAATTAAAGGTGTCTCAGTAGTTGTTAATGAAGGTGAGATCGTCACACTTATTGGTGCAAATGGTGCTGGCAAAACGACAATGCTCAAGACGATTTCTGGCTTACGCCCAGTCTCTAGCGGTCAGATTATTTTCGACGGACAAGATATTTCAAAGATGCCAGCCCATGAGCGAGTTTCGTTAGGACTTTCTCAAGCCCCAGAAGGTCGCGGAATTTTTCCTGGAATGACGGTTCTTGAGAATCTTGAGATGGGAAAGTACAACCGCAAGAATCGTAAGAATGAAATGAGTGAAGATCTAGACAAGGTCTATCACTTATTCCCTCGATTAAAAGAGCGCGCTTTTCAAGCAGGTGGCACACTTTCAGGGGGCGAGCAGCAGATGTTAGCTATCGGTCGCGCCCTTATGGCTCGCCCTAAAGTTCTGTTGCTCGATGAACCTTCCATGGGTCTTGCCCCTCAAATGATCGCCAATATTTTCCGAATCATCACTGAGATCAACAAAGATGGCGTAACCATTCTTCTCGTTGAGCAAAATGCGCAACAAGCGTTACAACGTGCGCATAGAGCATATATTTTAGAAATTGGTCACGTAGTGAAAGAGGCAAAGGCCTCTGATTTACTTAATGATCCAGCAGTGCGCGAAGCTTATTTAGGAACCGGCGCGCACTCTTAATTTAACGCTCGGCAAGAATCAGACAGGTAATACGGGCAGTACATGTGCGCTGACCTTGTTCATTAGTAATAATGATTTCCCAGCTGCATAAGGTTTTACCCAAGGAAATAGCAGTTGCAACGCCTGTTACAAGTCCAGTAGTTGCTGACTTGTGATGAGTGGCGTTGATATCAACCCCAACTATTTTTCTTGTTGGGCCTGCATGCAGTGATGTACCTATAGAACCTAAACTCTCAGCAAGCACGACATTGGCTCCACCATGTAAAAGACCCATGGGTTGCGTGTTTCCATCAACGGGCATAGTGCCCACAATTCGTCCCTCTTGGGCCTCGGTAATTACAATTCCCATTTTTTGATCTAGCGCGCCACTACCGCGCTCTTTATAAAACTTCAGAAACTCTTCATTGATCATGAGACGTATTCTAGCGGGCAACCTAGGATGTGCCCATGAGTAAACGCCTATTGCTAATCGACGGGCACTCCATGGCATATCGTGCTTTTTACGCACTGCCTGCAGAGAATTTCACTACGGCCTCAGGCCAACATACGAATGCAATTTATGGCTTTGCGACCATGCTGCTCTCGCTCTTAACTAGTGAAAAACCTACCCACGTAGCAGTCGCATTTGATGTCTCTAGAAAAACATTTAGGTCTGAGATATTTCCCGACTATAAGGCCAATAGAAGTAAGACTCCTGATGAGTTTCGATCTCAAATGAGTTACTTGCACGAGCTAGTCACGGCCTTTGGAATTACTCAGTTTGAAGTTGAAGGTTTTGAAGCTGATGATATTTTGGCGACAATTGCAAAACAGGCTGAGCGTGAAGGCGCAGAAGTTCTCATATGCACCGGCGATCGCGACTCTTTTCAATTAGTAAATGAGAAGACCACGGTCTTGTATCCCAAGCGTGGCGTAAGTGATTTAGCGCGCATGACACCTGATGCGGTTCAAGAAAAGTATGGGATGTCACCAGCGCAGTATCCAGACTTTGCCGCTTTACGCGGAGACCCAAGTGATAACTTGCCATCGGTCCCAGGAGTGGGCGAAAAGACTGCCGCCAAGTGGATTGTTGAGTATGGATCTCTTAAAGAGCTCTTAGCTAATGTTGATAAGTTAGCTGGCAAAGTTGGACAGTCACTTCGAGATTCAATTGATAGCGTCATCCAAAATAGCGAACTGACTGCATTGGTATCTGATGTTCCATTAGATCTCTCCATCGATGCCCTTGCTTGGGTTGGGGTAGATGAGACACACACAAATCCACTTTTTGATGTTTTAGAGTTCAAGACACTAAAAGATCGCATGAAACCAATTCTGATTAAGGGATCAACGCCATTACAACCGGAATCAGAGTTCACGCTCTTTGCCGATGCTATGGAGGAAGGCGTAGTTACCGTAGCGCAGGCATCAAAGAAAATTGCATCTCATTCTGGAACCATTGCGGTCGCCTTTCATATTGAGGATGAAAAATTGCATCGATATGCGATAGCTCTTTCACCTAGCGATGTCTTCCTTGTTCTTGCTTCAACTATGGGGGATTGGGCAACTGATCCTGGGGTCAAGAAGATTGCCCATGATGCTAAATCTCTAGCCAGGATCAATGGACTGTGTGGAGTTGAGTTTGATACATCTCTTGCCGCTTATTTAGTTAATCCAGGTGTGCGCGCGCAGGAGTTAACCGATTTACAGGAGCGTTGGGGTGATGGTTCAGCAATAAATATAAGTAGTCCGCAACAAGAGCTCTTGACTTCGGCTAGAGCCATGTTTGCACTTCGTGAATCACTGACTCAAGAGCTAAATGAGCGCAACCTCTATCAGCTCTTTCTAACTATGGAGCTGCCTATAGCAGAGCTGCTCGCCCGAATGGAAAATACCGGAGTTGCAGTAGATCGGAAAGAGCTGGAAAAACTTCAAGGATTTTTTGAAGGTGAGGTCTCGCGCGAAACTAAGGCGGCACACGACTGTGTCGGTCATGAATTCAATGTGGGATCTCCAAAACAGTTGCAGGTAGTTCTTTTCGATGAGCTTGCTTTACCTAAGACGAAAAAGATTAAGACGGGGTTTACAACCGATGCCGAAAGCCTTGACTGGCTCCATGAAAAAACTGGCCATCCACTTCTTGCGCATCTTCTGCGCATTCGTGAAACAAAAAAACTGGCAACCACTATTGAAGGTTTGATTTCAGAGATTGCATCTGATGGGCGTATTCATACTCACTTTGGCCAGACGGTAACGGCAACCGGCCGCCTTTCATCTATCGGACCAAACTTACAAAACATTCCGGTACGCACCGAAGAGGGGCGAACTATTCGTAACGCATTTGTTGCTGGAAAAGGCTACGTAGCTCTGCTGACCGCCGATTACAGCCAGATAGAGATGCGAATCATGGCGCACTTATCTCACGATGAAAAACTTCTTGCGGCATTTGAATCGGGAGAAGATCTTCACGCTACTATCGCTGCAGTAATTTTTGGAGTAAAGCCCGACGATGTTGATTCAGAGATGCGCCGACAGATCAAAGCCATGTCATACGGACTTGCCTATGGTTTATCCTCATATGGGCTATCTGCGCAGTTAGGAATTAGTCCGGGCGAAGCACAAGCCTTGATGGACACATACTTTCAACGCTTCGGTGGAATCCGTGATTATTTAAAGACAGTTGTTGAGGATGCACGCAAAGTCGGTTACACCGAAACTATTATGGGTCGACGCCGTTATCTGCCAGATCTGATGAGTGATAATCGAATGCGCCGAGACGTTGCTGAGCGAATGGCACTGAATGCTCCCATTCAAGGCTCAGCTGCCGACATCATTAAATTAGCGATGCTTAAAGTAGATGCTGCGATTTCTCAACAGAGTTTGAAGTCCCGCTTGTTACTGCAGATTCATGATGAGTTAATTGTTGAAGTTGTTAAGGGTGAAGAAGATGAAATGACAAAGTTAGTAAAACGTGAAATGGGCGCCGCCTATCCTTTGCGCGCTCCATTAGATGTCAGTGCTGGCCTAGGTTTAACCTGGCATGAAGCGGCACATTAAGTAGTTGTAGGCGCATTACTTTCCATTGCTGCTGTGTCTTCGGCTTCGGTTGGAATTCGATCAGCGGCCAGTAGGCGTTTTTTACCAATCGTTAGAACAATATTACCTACACCGATTGATACAGCTGTAAGTGATAAGCAGAACTGTGGCGAGACACTATCGGAGAGAATGCCACCTACTGCTGCGCCAAGTGACATGACACTTCCTTCAACGGTCCATAACCAGGCCATGTATGAAACTGCAGAACCTTTCGGTCGCACAGCTTCCATGACCTCCCAATAAAATACCTGTATCGCACCACCGACAAAGCCTAAACAGGCACCTGCAATTGCCATAGACCAACCTGGATAAGTAAAGGCCATAGGTATCGCAACTAGGAACCACACAAACTCTGTTCGACGTAATGCGCGTAATGATGACGTTCTTTTTGAAAGAAGACCCGCTACTAGACCACCGATAATGCTGGAGATTCCCATTGCAGCAAAAACCCATGCGGTACGGTGTGCGACTTTTTCAATAGTCGCAAATGCCGGTACTGCAACATCAAAGAGACCCCATCCGAAACCAATGCATGAACCTTCAAGCATCATTAGACGCAGTGCTGGGTTATGCCATAAAGATTCCGCGCCCTTTTCTTTCTTTTCAGGTTTCCAATCTCGCGATACAGGAGCAATCGCAAGTGCACCGCCCCCAATACTCATAAGAATCGCGGCTGCAATAAGGGGAGTACCCGGATGTGCAGAAAGTGCGAGGGATGTAGCAATCACTGGACCAATTACTCCAGCAGTATTCATCACCGATGAATCAACTGCATAAGCAGTGCGTAAGAAATCGTGTGGCACGATAGTTTTCCATAATGGACGTACTGAAAGATTTATTGGCGGCGCAGTAAGGCCCATCAGAATTCCCATGGCAACAATGACATGTGCCGAATGTGACGTATTTACAACAATCATCATCGCTGCATACCCTGGAACCAGAATCCGTAGTGGCCACTTTTGACCGTACTTGTCGATGATTGAACCTCGGATGCCTGCAGTAAATGATCCAGCCATGGAGTTGGCTCCAATGACTAGTCCAGCAATTGCAATTGATTTCGTCTCTTGTTGGGCCTTAAAAAATAGGGCCAGTCCCACCATTCCATAGGCCACGCGTGCCGGGAACGCGGCAATCACTAAGACCCAGACATTTGGGATGGAAAAGAGTTGGCGATAGCGTTTCATGGTGAGGGCATTCTATTGATTACACCTGCACTAAATCACGGATTTGCTCCTTTATACGCTTAAACCGTACTCTTACCCTCCAGCCGCGAAAGCGGGAACTACTACTCATCTATCCCTACGGAGCTCACTTGTCTACATCACCAGTAATTGCAGTAAATGACATTGGATCAGCCGAAGATTTTCTAGCGGCAATCGAAGGAACTATTCGAAATTTTAATGACGGAGATCTCGTCACAGGAACTATCGTTCAAGTTGGTCGCGAAGAAGTTCTCGTTGACATCGGTTACAAAACTGAAGGTGTAATTCCTTCACGTGAGCTGTCCATTCGCCACGATGTAGACCCACACGAGATTGTTAAAGTTGGCGAAAGCATTGAAGCCCTTGTTCTTCAAAAAGAGGACAAAGAAGGCCGCCTGATTCTTTCTAAGAAGCGCGCACAATACGAGCGTGCATGGGGAGACATTGAAGGCAAGAAAGAGCGCGACGAAGTTGTTGTCGGAACGGTTATTGAAGTTGTTAAGGGTGGACTTATCGTCGACATCGGACTACGTGGATTCTTACCGGCATCTCTTGTTGAAATGCGCCGTGTCCGCGATCTGACTCCATACATTGGTAAGCAGGTTGAAGCTCGTATCATCGAACTAGATAAGAATCGCAACAATGTTGTTCTTTCTCGTCGTGCATTCCTTGAGCAGACTCAATCAGAGTCACGTACTACTTTCCTTAACCAGCTACAAAAGGGTCAAGTTCGCACAGGTGTAGTTTCATCTATCGTAAACTTCGGCGCATTCGTAGATCTAGGTGGCGTAGACGGTCTCGTTCACGTTTCAGAGCTTTCATGGAAGCACATCGATCATCCAGGTGAAGTTGTTGAAGTTGGCGATGAAGTAACCGTTGAGGTCCTTGAAGTTGATTTCGAGCGCGAGCGTGTGTCACTCTCACTTAAGGCGACTCAAGAGGATCCATGGCAGGCATTTGCTCGCACCCACACAATCAATCAGGTTGTTCCGGGTGTCGTGACAAAGCTCGTTCCATTCGGTGCATTTATTCGCGTGCATGAAGGAATCGAAGGCCTAGTTCACATCTCAGAGTTGGCTGAACGCCACGTTGAGATTCCAGAGCAGGTAGTTGCCGTAGATGACGAACTATTCGTAAAGATTATCGACATCGATTTAGAGCGTCGTCGAATCTCGCTCTCACTCAAGCAAGCCAATGAAGGACATGAGATTGAGATTGAAGCATTTGATCCAACTCAATACGGAATGGCTGCTCGTTATGATGCTGAAGGAAACTTCATCTATCCAGAAGGCTTCGATGCTGAAAGCCAAGAGTGGAAGCCAGGCTTTGAAACTGCACGTGAAGAGTGGGAGCAGCAGTACGCCCAAGCTCAAGAGCGTTTCATGGCACATAAGAAGCAGAAGGCCGAAGCAAAGGCTGCAGATGCTGCAGCAACTCCAGAAGATGGTGCAGTCGATGCCGTCGCCGAGGCAGTTGTTGCCGAATAAGAACTAGTACTGAATAGAAAAGGCCCGGCGAAACTGCCGGGCTTTTTCTATTTCCAATAGTTCTAATGACAGCGGCTATCCTTTAACCATGCGAGTAATCGGATTAACTGGCGGGATTGGTAGCGGTAAATCGCTAGCAGCTCAGTTTTTTGCCGAGCTCGGAGCATTAGTTATCGATGCCGATCAATTAGCCCGTGATGTGATTTCTCGAGGCACTGAAGGCTTTGATGAAATAGTCACTCATTTTGGTGATTCGATTTTAAGTAATGGAGATATCGATAGGCGTGTACTCGGTGAAATAGTTTTCAATGATAAGCAAGCCCTTGCTGTACTTGAGGGCATTATTCATCCCCGAGTTGCAGCTGAGTTTGATGAAGCCGTCCAATCACTCTCAGGTGATCAAGTTTTGGTCTATGAGATTCCACTGCTGTTTGAAAAGAATGCTGCGGATCGCTTTGATTTAGTCATCACTGTAGAGGCGGATACCGAACTACGCATCGCTCGACTGCGTGCGAAAGGACTGCATATCTCTGAAATCCAATCCCGAATTGCCGCGCAAGCCTCACGCGAAGACAGGGTAAGCATTGCCGACTTTGTCCTAGAAAACAGCGGCAGTGAGGATGACTTGCTGCGCCAAGTGGAGAATATTTGGGATGGTTTAAGCGCAGCTTCAAACTAGACTTATGCAATGCGCCCAGTCTCAGATATACAACGTCGAGTTGAGCCATTTCAGGTTATTAGTGACTATGTTCCTGCAGGCGATCAACCCGAAGCGATAGCAGATATCGCGCGCAGACTTGAAGCGGGTGAGCAAGATGTTGTTCTCTTAGGAGCAACAGGTACTGGAAAGTCTGCAACAACTGCGTGGTTAATCGAAAAACTGCAACGACCAACGTTAGTACTGGCACCAAATAAGACGTTAGCCGCGCAACTTGCCAATGAGTTCCGCGAACTTCTTCCTAATAACGCCGTTGAATATTTTGTTTCTTATTACGATTATTACCAACCAGAAGCCTATGTTCCTCAGACGGATACTTTTATTGAGAAGGACTCTAGTGTTAATGATGAGGTCGAACGTCTGCGTCACTCAGCTACTAACTCGCTATTAACCAGACGTGACGTCATAGTTGTTGCAACAGTCTCATGTATTTATGGGTTAGGAACGCCACAGGAATACATCGATCGTATGGTGACCTTACGAGTGGGGGAAGAGATTGAGCGCAACGCATTGTTGCGAAGATTCGTTGATATTCAATACAAACGCAACGATATGGCCTTTGAGCGTGGAACATTCAGAGTCCGCGGGGATACCATCGAAATTATTCCCATGTACGAAGAGTTGGCCATACGCATTGAGATGTTTGGCGATGAGATTGAGAAGATCTCAACTCTGCACCCGCTTACGGGTGAAATCATTCGCGATGAAAATGAAATGTATATTTTCCCGGCTACGCATTATGCCGCGGGTCCAGAGACGATTAAACGAGCAATAGGTGAAATTGAGGACGAACTTCAGATTCAACTCAATCAATTTGAAAAGCAGGGCAAACTGCTTGAGGCTCAGCGACTACGTATGCGGACAACATTCGATGTCGAAATGATGGAGCAGATTGGTTTCTGCAGTGGTATCGAGAATTATTCTCGACATTTAGATGGACGCGAAGCTGGCTCTGCACCTAACTGTTTATTGGATTATTTCCCTGAGGATTTTCTTGTCGTTATCGATGAAAGCCATGTGACAGTTCCGCAGCTAGGCGCAATGTTTGAGGGCGATGCATCACGAAAGCGCACGTTAGTTGAGCATGGCTTCCGCTTGCCAAGTGCACTTGATAATCGTCCCCTTAAGTTCCCAGAGTTCATCGAGCGAACTGGTCAAAAGCTCTATCTCTCTGCGACCCCCGGGAAATATGAGATGGCCAAAGTAAATGGCGATGTTGTCGAGCAGGTTATTAGACCTACCGGACTCGTTGACCCACAGATTGTTATTAAACCTATCAAGGGCCAGATCGATGATTTGCTCAATGAAATAAAGATTAGAGTCGAGAAGAATGAACGAGTTCTCGTTACAACCCTGACTAAGAAGATGTCAGAAGACTTAACTGATTACATGCAGGAAAAAGGAATCAGGGTTCGTTATCTTCACTCTGAGGTAGATACGTTACGGCGTGTAGAGCTTCTACGGGAGCTTCGTATTGGTGAATACGATGTGTTGATCGGAATTAACTTACTTCGTGAGGGTCTTGATCTTCCTGAAGTTTCACTGGTTGCCATATTAGATGCTGATAAAGAGGGCTTTCTGCGATCGGCAACATCTCTGATCCAAACGATTGGACGAGCTGCGCGAAATGTTTCAGGCGAAGTGCACATGTATGCCGACAACATGACTGACTCCATGGCAAAGGCGATTGATGAAACGAATCGACGCCGAGCAAAACAGGTTGCCTACAATTTAGAACGTGGTGTCGATCCGCAACCGTTGCGCAAGAAGATTGCCGATATCACCGACTTGATTAATCGAGAGTCTGAAGATACTGAAGACCTCCTGGCTGCCAATAAAAAGGCCAATCAGAAGAGCGCCCCATCTAGCGGCATTTATACAAAGGCGATCCTGACTTTGCCGCGACAGGATTTAGTGGCGTTGATAGGCTCGCTCACTGATCAGATGAAGAATGCGGCCGGAGAGCTTCAGTTTGAGGTAGCGGCGCGCTTGCGAGATGAGATAAAGATCCTTAAGAAAGAACTACGGTCAATGGAAGAGGCAGGGGTTTAGTGAGTATCGATAAGTTAATTGTGCGCGGAGCACGAGAACACAACCTTAAAGATGTCTCGATAGAGCTGCCTCGCAACGCTCTTATTGTTTTCACTGGTCTATCTGGCTCAGGTAAATCCTCCTTAGCCTTTGACACGATTTTCGCTGAAGGACAACGTCGTTACGTCGAATCACTGTCAGCATATGCTCGCCAATTCTTAGGACAGATGGATAAGCCCGATGTAGATTTCATTGAGGGACTCTCACCAGCAGTTTCAATCGATCAAAAATCGACTAACCGAAATCCTCGCTCGACGGTTGGAACAATTACTGAGGTTTACGACTACTTACGTCTTTTATTCGCGCGCGCTGGTATCCCACACTGTCCCCAATGTGGCAAAGCAGTGTCACGACAATCTCCTCAAGCGATTGTGGATCAGATATTGGCGATGCCGGCAACGACAAAGTTTCAGGTCTTGGCTCCAGTTGTACGTTCCCGCAAAGGCGAGTTCTTAGATTTATTCGCTGAACTCATTACACAGGGATACTCACGCGCACGTGTTGATGGCACCGTCATTCAACTCAACGAGGCGCCAAAGTTAAAGAAGCAGGAAAAGCACACCATTGAAGTTGTCGTCGATCGGCTCACGGCAAAGGCTGAGAGTAAAACCCGTCTTACCGATTCGATTGAAACAGCTCTACGTCTAGCATCGGGCATCGTTATTCTTGATTTTGTTGATGCCAAGTCGGCCGATAAAGAGCGTACTTTTAGTGAGCATTTAGCCTGCCACGACTGCAACCTATCTTTTGAGGAGTTAGAGCCACGTTCATTCTCTTTTAACTCACCTTTTGGTGCCTGCCCAGAGTGTTCGGGTATTGGAACAAAGTTAGAGGTCGATGAAGATCTCATAATTCCAGATGACTCCATTTCAATAAATGATGGAGCGATTGCACCTTGGTCTGGTGGACAATCTGCTGATTACTTTATTCGCTTGCTTGAAGCACTAGCTAAAGATCTTCCATTTTCACTCGACACTCCATGGAAAAAGATCTCAGTTAAGGCACGTGAAGCCATTATGAATGGCTATGAGTATGAAATTAAGATGAAGTACAAGGGACGCTATGGAACTAAGAATTACACCACCGGTTTTGAGGGTGTGGTTCCATTCATCCATCGCCGTCATAGTGAAACTGATAGTGATTACAGTCGTGATAAATACGAAGCCTATATGCGTCAAATTCCTTGCCAGGTTTGTAAAGGTGCACGCCTAAAACCAGAGGTTTTGGCAGTAACAATTGGCAATAAAAATATCTCTGATATCACCGAGCTCTCTATTTCAGAGTGCGCCGAATTCCTTAAAAACATTAAACTAAATAAGCGTGAGGCTCAGATTGCCGAACGCGTCATGAAGGAAGTTCACGCGCGTCTTGGTTTCCTACTTGATGTTGGTTTAGATTATTTGTCATTAGCCAGACCTGCGGCAACCCTGTCAGGAGGCGAGGCCCAGCGAATCCGCCTTGCAACACAGATTGGTAGTGGCTTGGTGGGGGTTCTCTATGTGTTAGATGAACCAAGCATTGGTCTGCATCAACGTGATAATCGGCGGTTGATTGAGACGCTGACACATTTACGAGATCTCGGAAACACTCTCATCGTGGTTGAACATGACGAGGAGACTATTCGGACTGCCGATTGGATTGTAGATATCGGTCCAGGGGCCGGTGAACACGGTGGTCATGTCGTTGTTTCGGGAAGCTACGAAGAGCTGATTGCCTCTAAGGAGTCAATCACAGGCGCCTATCTTTCAGGCCGCAAAACAATTGAGATTCCACAAAAACGCCGCCCCGTTGATTCAAAGCGAGTACTGAACGTAAAAGGCGCGAAAGAAAATAACTTGCAAGATATCGATGTACAAATTCCTCTTGGGGTTTTCGTTTCGGTAACCGGCGTTAGTGGCTCTGGAAAGTCAACGTTGGTCAATGATATTTTGTATACGACGTTAGCTAATAAACTCAACGGTGCACGCCTTGTTCCTGGGCGACACCGAAGCGTAACCGGAGTAGATCTTCTCGATAAAGTCGTTCACGTCGATCAATCTCCTATCGGACGTACACCGCGTTCTAACCCGGCGACTTACACGGGGGTTTTTGACAAAGTTCGCGCACTCTTTGCCGAAACCACTGAAGCCAAAATTCGTGGCTATCAGCAAGGGCGCTTCTCTTTCAACGTTAAAGGTGGTCGCTGTGAGAACTGCTCTGGTGATGGAACCATCACTATCGAGATGAACTTTTTGCCCGATGTCTACGTTCCATGCGAGGTCTGCCATGGAGCGCGCTATAACCGCGAAACATTAGAAGTTCATTACAAGGGTAAGACAATCGCCGATGTTTTAAATATGCCCATTGAAGAGGGGCACGCATTCTTTGAGTCGGTGCCAACAATTGCACGCTTCCTGAAAACCCTAAATGATGTGGGTCTTGGCTATGTTCGTTTAGGCCAATCAGCTCCTACGCTCTCTGGTGGTGAAGCTCAACGCGTTAAATTAGCAACTGAGCTACAACGTCGTTCAACTGGGCGCACGATTTATGTGTTGGATGAACCAACTACCGGACTGCACTTTGAAGATGTCAGCAAACTACTTATTGTTCTTAATCGACTAGTGGAGACTGGTAATACCGTATTGGTTATTGAACACAATTTAGATGTTATTAAGTGTTCTGATTGGGTCATTGATATGGGCCCTGAGGGTGGATTCCGTGGGGGATTAGTTGTAGCAGAGGGAACACCAGAGGATGTCGCCAAAGTTGCTGCAAGTTATACCGGTCAGTTCTTAGCTCCGATGCTGGCAACTAATCGAAAAGTAACAGCTAAGAAGTAACGTGATGGCAGATCCTCAGAGTTATCGGCCTAGCAATATCCCCGAACACCCTGGTGTTTATCGATTTTATAACGCAGATGACAAAGTCATTTATGTGGGCAAAGCCAAGAATCTTAAAAATCGTCTGAGTAATTACTTTCAGGCAAATCTTGCCACCAAGACAGATCGCATGGTGCATGAAGCAGTTCGGGTTGATTGGACGATTGTTGCAACTGAGGTTGAAGCTTTGCAGTTGGAGTTCTCGTGGATCAAACAGTACAACCCCTATTACAACGTCCAGTTCAAAGATGATAAGTCGTATCCATATTTAGCGGTTACAAATGATGATGAGTTTCCGCGCATATTTATTACTCGTAAATCTAAGCGGCCAGGAATCACTTACTTTGGACCTTTCACTCATACCTGGGCGCTGCGCAATACTTTTGAAGTAATTTTGAAGGTCTTTCCTATTCGCTCATGCTCGACCGGTAACTTCGAGCGGGCACGACGTACTAAGCGCCAATGTCTCTTGGGCGATATTGGAAAGTGTGCAGCACCATGCGTGGAATGGGTCAGCCAAGCCGACCATAAAGCTTTATCTAATCGCTTAGTTACATTTATGTCTGATAGCAATGCCGACATCGTTCCAACATTGCGAAGTGAAATGGCAATGGCTTCTGAGCGCGAAGAGTTTGAACGGGCCAGCAAGATACGAGATTCCATAAGCGCAATTGAGCGGGCGCAAGAATCTGCCGATGCCGCCCTTCCGGATAATTTAACCGCCGATATAGTCGCAATACATCATGATGGTGCGCATGCAGCAGGCTCCATCTTTATCGTGCGAGGTGGCGCAATCAAGGGCTCTCGGTCATGGATTGTGGATCAAAGTAAGTCACTTGAGGGCGAAGATGAAATGGGTGCACTGTTCTACTCAATCTATAGCCAAAGTTCCCCGAGCGAGATACCTGCACAGATTCTCATCAATGAACTCCCACTTGATGCCAAAGCCCTAGAAGAGTGGTTATCTGCCTTGCGAGGTGCTCCAGTCTCACTCAAAGTTCCACAACGTGGTGAAAAGTTTGAAATTCTTCAAACTGTAAAACGAAATGCCCAGTACTCCTTGATTCAGTTTTTGAGTAAGCGCGCGACCGATGCAGCGGTCAGCGGCAAGGCTTTAGTTGAGATAGAAGAGGCTCTAGATTTAACTCGAACTCCGCTACGCATTGAATGTTTTGATATCTCGAATATTTCTGGAACATCAGTGGTTGCATCCATGGTGGTATTTGAGGATGGTTTGGCCAAGAAGAGTGAGTACCGACGATTCATTATCGATACATCTGAGGGCTTTGATGATACCCGCGCTATGCATCAAGTCATCACCCGTCGTTTGAAGCGCCTTTTAGACGATCGATCTGTTGATGAAGCTGAGGTTGCTGAACTTGGTGGCAAGCTCAGCAAATTTTCTTATCCGCCACAGTTAATTGTTGTCGATGGCGGTGCGCCACAAGTCAATGCAGCCGCCCGCGCATTGAGCGAGCTAGGCATCACCGATATTGCTCTGTGTGGTTTAGCTAAACGATTGGAAGAAGTGTGGATTCCTGGGTCAAGTGATCCAGTCATCTTGCCACGCAGCAGTGAAGGGCTCTATCTCTTGCAACGAATCCGCGATGAGGCCCATAGATTTGCTATTACCTTCCATCGCTCACGCAGATCAAAGGTGATGTTGGAATCGATTTTAGATGAGATCCCTCAGCTAGGTTCAGTGCGCAGAGCTGCTTTGTTAGAGCGATTTGGTTCAGTGGCTGCGATTCGTAAAGCAACGGTAGAAGATATTGGAGCGACTCCAGGCATTGGAAATAAAATCGCATCAATTATCGAGGCGCATTTAGTCCAGATCTCCACCCAAAAAGTAAATACCGAGACCGGCGAGATTTTAGAGAACTGACATGAGTACTCAATTTTTTGAACTGGCGAAGAATGAGCAAATTGCTTCCTTGTCGCAAACTGCACGTGAAGCCCTCAAGCTCTATGGTCTGAATACTGCGCAGGTGGAGTGCATTAATTATGAGTTCAATGCCACATTTAAAGTGACAACCGATTCAGGCCACACGTATGCACTTCGA
>WLKQ01000035.1 GCA_009701185.1 Actinomycetota bacterium
ACTGATGCATCAAGCAATGCAGATGCAGCTATCACAGCAGCTCAGGATGCAATCGCAGCCGGAGATGCAGCTAATGCAACAGCTTCAGATGCATACGATGCAGCAGTAATTGCTGGCGACAATGCTCAAATGGCAGCCGACAATGCAGATGCAGCAACAGTTGCAGCAACTGCAGCAGGCGAAACTGCTCAAATGGCAGTCGATGAGGCAATGAATGCAGCAGACATCGCTCAAATGGCGGTTGACAGTGCAGATGCAGCAACAGCTGCAGCAGAAGAAGCAACAACTGCAGCATCAGATGCTACAGAAGCAGCTATTGCAGCTGGATTAATTGCACAAACTGCAGTTGAGTCAGCAGACATGGCAGCAGAGATTGCTCAGATGGCAGCAGACAGTGCAGCAGAAGCAGCAGATATGGCTTCACAAGCACTAGATGCAGCTATCAATGCAGGTACTTCTGCAGATGCAGCAACAGATGCAGCACTTGATGCAGCAGCAGCAGCACAAGAGGCAACTACTGCAGCATCATCAGCAGCAGATGCAGCAGATGCAGCTACAGCAGCAGCACTTGATGCAGTCGAGGCAGCTAATGGTGCAAAGGATGCAGCTAACGCAGCATCTGATGCAGTTGCAGCTCTTGCAGCTTCAATTGCTACAGCATTTGCAGCAATCAAGGCTCAGATCACAGCGTTGACTAACATCATCGTGAAGATCCAGAAGAAGCTAAAGGCCTAATCCTTTAGGATCTTCTAAAGATCACAGCCGAGGCCCTGCTCCCACATTGTGGGGGTAGGGCTTCGGCCATTTTTATAGGTAGGACTCTGGTCTTATTCAGACAGTTCTCAGCAAATAGTTGTGTAATAGCACCATGACCGCACCTACTCGAATCTATAAACACTCAGCCGCTGGCACCGATTGGGCAGCCTTGATTATGGGCGGTGGTCTTGGGTTGACCTTGGCCTTGCAGTTAACGACGGTGCGAAAGAGTGATTTCACCTCTTTCTATTCGACGATTGCATCTGTCTCACGCTTATCAGCTTTAGTTGGAACCTACTTTGCAATCATTGGAATCTTTTTAGTTGCACGTATTCCGTGGGTAGAAAAAGGCGTAGGCCATGATCGTTTAGTTACGTGGCATCGTAAGTTAGGGCCGTATTCATTATTTGCAGTTGGTTTTCACGTCTTGTTTATTACTTTATCTTTTGCCGGCCAAGATGGCGTTCCTTTATATGTAGAGCTGTGGAGATTGCTGACTACTTTCGATTGGATGTGGGCGGCGCTTGCTGGTTTTGTATTAATGATTATGGCTGGTGTCACGTCATATAAGAAAGCTCGCGCAAAGATGAGCTATGAGACGTGGTGGATTATTCATATCTATACATACGCTGCCATTGCAGCATCCTTTATGCATCAAGTATTAAATGGACAGATGTTTATTGGGCATCCACTTAACCGTGCTTATTGGACATTGCTCTATGTCTTAATGGCATTTTCAATTATTTATTGGCGCTTCGGAGTTCCGCTGGTGCGTTCGACAAAGCATTCGATTCGTGTTGAGAAGGTTATGGTTGAAGGTCCCGGAGTTGTTTCAGTAATCATGAAGGGTCGTAACTTACATAAGTTGTCGGCGCAGGGCGGACAGTTTTTTGGTTGGCGCTTTCTTACACGCGGTCACTTTTTAATGTCGCACCCATATTCGTTATCGGCTGCACCTACTGAGCATTTTCTGCGCATTACCGTGAAAGATTTGGGTGATCATTCACGTTCGTTAGCATTCTTAAAGCCAGGTACGCGCGTATTTGTGGAAGGCCCTTACGGAGCATTTACTGCAGGGCGCAGCACCAGACCGCATGTTGTTTTAATCGGCGGCGGAGTGGGTATTACACCGGTGCGGGCCTTGATGGATGAGTTCAATGGTGGAGTTCAGATGGATGTAATTTTTAGAGCATCGAAAGAAGAGGATCTAGTGCTGCGCAATGAGCTTGATTACATGGCCTTTAATAGTGGCGGCTCAATCCGT
Source organism: Actinomycetota bacterium (assembly GCA_009701185.1). GTDB lineage: Bacteria > Actinomycetota > Actinomycetes > Nanopelagicales > Nanopelagicaceae > Planktophila. The sequence goes on from WLKQ01000035.1 coordinate 2,021, forward strand.
ATCCATTATTTAGTGGGTCCGCGTAAGAACCATCCAATGGATTCGCGATCGCTGCGACGCTTGGTGCCACAGTTTGCAGATAGCGATATTTATATTTGTGGGCCAGAGCCGCTGGTAAGTGCGGTGCGGCAAGCTGCAGAAGGTGTTGGTGTTCCAAAGAACCGATTCCATGACGAGGCTTTTGCTTTCCACAGCGAATAAATATCAGACCAAGAATTATTACGAGAATGAGGCAACGATGAAGCGGGTCATGTTAATTGCAGGAGGCACCTTAGGGGGCCTTGGTGCAGTTCTTGCTATCACGCCGCCGCAACTTTCTTCAACGAGTTCATTAAATATCGGCGGAGCAGGTGCGGTAGGCATTCCTGCAACACAACCAGAGGTTATTAATACACCAACGCCCAGTGCGACACCAACGCCCAGTGCGACACCTACAAAGCACAAGCCTGCTGTGGTTCAAACATCAACACCCACGCCAACCCCAACAAAGACCGTTGAACCAACGCCAACAAAGACCGTTGAACCAACGCCAACAAAGACCGTTGAACCAACGCCAACAAAGACCGTTGATCCAACCCCAACAAAGACCGTTGATCCAACGCCGACATCAAAAGGTGTTACGGGAGTTTTTGTTGGCCCCTCGGTCTTTGTTAACTATGGAAATGTTCAAGTGCAGATAACTGTGAGCAATGGCCGCATTACCGACGCTATTGCGTTAAAAGCACCTAGCGGACGCAATGATCGTTACACAAATATGGCCATACCGATTTTAAAGAAGCAAACGCTGGTGGCTCAAAGCGACAAGATTCAAGGCGCATCGGGTGCTTCTTATACATCGTACGGTTGGTACATCTCGCTACAGGGAGCGCTAGCTAAAGCTGGTTTGTAAAGTACAACAATGAATCGAGTGCAGTCCGAAATCCATGTGTGGGGAACAGTTGTTTATATTGAGTGTTCATCATCGACCACAAGTGAGGCGCAGTTACATCAGGGGATTGCTCAAGTAAAAACGTATTGCGAACATGTCGATGAGGTTTTTTCTACGTATAAAGAAAGCTCAATCGTGTCTCAACTTCGGCGAGGTGAGATTGCAATTGAAGACTGCGAACAAGAAGTCCGCGAGGTGTGGGATTTATGCGCACATCTAAAATATTTAAGTGATGGAGCATTCGATCCGTGGGCCGTTAAAGGTGGATTTGATCCATCGGGTCTAGTAAAGGGTTGGGCCGCTGATCACTGCGCTGATTTATTAGTTGCCGCAGGTGCCCAGCACGTGCAAGTAAATGCAGCAGGTGATTTAGCGCTGCGTGGAGGCTTTTTAGATCCAGCAGATGGCCTTGTTAAGCCGTGGAAGATCGGTGTTGTAAACCCAGATAATCGCTTAGAAGTATTGAAAACCTTTGACATTGTCGATGGCGCGATTGCAACATCGGGCACGTATGAACGAGGGGCGCACATCATCGATCCTTACTCAGGGATGATTGCGATAGGGGCTAAATCAGCCACTGTTGTTGGACCTAATGGCGCCTATGCCGATGCGCTGGCTACTGCGTTAATGGTTGCAGGTCAGGAAGGTTCGAAATGGTTTACTCAGTTAGAACTTACTGAGTTTTTCGTGTGGGTTATTGAGCGGCATGAAAATACGGCGTGGAGCCTCTAGGGTATGAACATGAGAAAACGCCTGCATATACTCCTCGTTTTAGCTATCAGCTTTTCCTCTTTGGGATTAACGGCTGCTGTCGCTGCAGATACGCGCGTTATTGACGTTGTCGAAGTTACATGGCCCGGTGCACGTAAAGTTCCTTCCGATGCAACTGCAATTGCAAAAATTATTAATGCCGATGTGAACCCACGATGGAAATCCTTCACAACGTTGTATGGCGATACTAAAGATCGCACAATTAACTTTATTGCTGGAGAAGTCCTAACAACTCCTATTGCGATTGCCAGAAGAATGCCATGCTCTGGAATTGATTCAGATACGTTCATGAAGTTGATAAAGGCAGAGGCTTATTCACGTTTAGGAATCACCGATTACAGCAATCGATATTTGATAATCGATGCTCCGCGTGCTGGGTGCGTTTGGAGCGGGCGAGCACCACTAGGCGATGCCAATAGTACGTCAGGAATTCTTGTCTTACATGATTCCGATTCAGACTTTGTTATCGCTCACGAACTTGGGCACACTTTTGGTTTAGGCCACACAAATTTCTTGCGCTGTGAAACTGGCGCTTACGATGGTCCATGGGGCAGTAACTGCCAGGCAATTGAATACGGTGGAGCGATCGATGTGATGGGAAATGTTGATACAAAATCACCACTGAATACATATCACCAGTGGACTATGGGCTTTCTCGATGACTCACAAGTAAAGCAATCATGGCTTAATGAAACTATTACCTTGGCCCCTTCAGATTTTGCGAATGGAACGAAGGCGATTTATTTGCGTGATGGTAAAGCGGCGTATTGGGTTGAATATCGTAGGAAGCTGCCAGGGGTCACTTATGACGCTGGTCTAGCAATTTATCGCCTAGATCCTCCGCCTATTTCAGCCTTACAAAGCCCAAATCCTGAAGATATGACCCAACCAGAGTTCAGTCAGGCACTTGGCGTAGATGTATGGATGCTAAATCTTGATTCATTCACATATGTATTGTCGAAAACAAATGGATCAATGACCAGTAACACAGCCAAGACATATTCTGGCAATATCTCGATTTCAGCAACTGCAGTGGGCGATGGAGCTGCTGTAACAATTACACGTACTCCAGATAAAACACCACCCCCACTTCCAGTATTAGGCTCGACGAATTTTTGGCAGTATCCAGATTTTGAAATCATTCAACAAGGGTATGAAGATGCAGATACCGCCGTTGCAAAGTTCCAAGCAAAGATTGATGGTGTCATCAGTGACCTACCAACATCTATCACGTCCAATTGGGCCCCAACAGTTCTTAATCCTTTTAACGCACCACAAACTGTGCATGTAAGAGATTTGCCTGAAGGCTCCTATTCAATTTCGATTCGAGCAGTAGATGTTGCTGGTAATGCCAGTGAATGGACGCCACCGGTATCTGTAACAATCGATAGAGGCGCCCCCGTAGCACTTGCAGATTTTGAAACCACTGGAATAACCGATAATCAATACCAAGTTAAATGGGCAGGCGCTAAAGATGCAGGCAGCGGTCTGTGCATGACTAATTTTGTTAACGAAGAAGGCTTTATAACCCAACGCAGCGATGCAAAGACAGCGCCAGAGTTTGTCGTTAATTCAACTACTCCACTCGTTACAACTGCACAGGTTTTTGACTGTTTAGGAAATGGTCTCACTGGGAATCTAACAATGAAGAGCACGGTTACTTTAGCTTCCAAAGCCAGCCGATCTGGAAAATGGAGTGCTGCGCCTGCTTCTTATGGCCCTGATGCTCAAAAATGTACTGGCAAGTGCACCGCAACATTTACCCAGACGGGAAGAGTCAGCGTGGTAGTTGGCGCAGGAACTGCGGCGCTCACATCCGGAACCACAACTCTGGCAACGATTCCAAACTCAACGAGCACCAAACTGCGTATCGGTGCCTCAATCAATTTAAACAAAGCCAAAAAATCAATTCGAGTCACCGGTAGCAATTTTATTTTAAATGGCGTAGTTACAACAACTGGAAGTTTTACAAATGTAACGAATTTGGATCGTAAAGTTCCAGCAACGGATGATTCACTTACTGATAAGAAGCAGGTTGCCTTATCTGCATATGGATTTAATTCGGCAGACTTTAGTCAGGAGTGGACCGTCTTGCCTATGCTACGCGGTACGACACTAGAGGATCCAAGTCTTGATCTCTGCGGAAGTAACTATCCATCTGAAAGCAGTCGAATAGAGCGTCGACAAATATCGGTTACAAAGAAAAATAGCCCGTATGTATTTCTATCCAGCGAGGTAGTTAGATATTCATCAGTCACAGCTGCGCAAGCTGCAAAGAGTGAACTTACTAAATCGTTAACTCAATGTGTTGCCGATGGTGGGTATAAAGACTCTGCCGGCGCCAAGATTCCTTATGCATTTAATGCGCTGCCACCACTACCAATTGGTGTAGCCGCTGATGATTCACGTGTATTTGTGAATGCACAAATAGATGTCGGCGCAGGCGCACGTCAGCTACTAGGTTTCTACCAATTCAACGGCGCAGTATTTACTGGCTTATACGTCATAGTTGATGGAGATAAGGCGATCCCAGAAGATCAGGTAAAGCGTTGGCTCAATGCCGCCGTACTGTTGGCTACTCGCTTAAACAGTAAGAGCGCTTAAAGCAGCTAATTCATCATCGGATAGGTCAACTACCTGGATGATTTCATGCAGCTGGGCCGCTGTTCTTGCCGATGCAATAGGTGTGCTGACTGTGGACTGTGCCCGCAGCCACGCTAAAGCAATCGCACTCATTGATGCATTGTGAGTTAGCGCCATAGCGTCCATTGCCTCTAGAACGGCAAAGTTTTTTTCATGCGCATATTCAAGTGCACCAGCTGCGCGCTTTGAATCTACATCGGTGACCCCAGGTCGGTACTTTCCACTTAAGAATCCGCGCGCGATTCCGTAGTAAGGAATATTGGATAAACCGAATTCGGCAACGGTCTGCGCCATATCGTTTTCATAGGTCGCACGATCTACTAAATTATATTTTTCCTGCACGGCAACATATGACGGCAGGTTATGTTCTTTGCTGATTTCAAGTGCCATGCGCAATCGATCTGGAGAAAAGTTTGAGGCGGCGATATACCGTACTTTTCCTTGTGCGATGAGTTGTGCATATGCACCGAGAGTTTCCTCCATCGGTACATCTGGATCATCGCCATGGCTGTAATACAGATCGATGTAGTCGGTTTGTAGTCGATTGAGGGACTCTTCGCACGCAGCAAAAATATTTGCCGGGGATAGACCAGGTCGAGTGTCCATCTTTGACACTTTAGTTGCGATAACAATCTCAGCACGGCTGTTTATCTTTTTCAGCCATGAGCCAATGATTGTCTCTGACTCTCCACCAACATGTCCATCGACCCACTGGTTGTATGCATCGGCGGTGTCGATGAAATTTCCACCATGGCTGCGATATGCATCAAGAACTGCATGTGATTCGGCTTCATCGGCATTGGAACCGAAGATATTGCTGCCAAGGCACAGCGGATGAACTACTAGGTCGGTCTCAGGCAAAGTAAGCATTGCGCAAGGCTACCGTGTTCAAAGGGCGCCACAATAAGGCACAATTGCCTACATGGTGCGGGCAATTGAGGGATTCACAGGGGGGCTCGCATGAGTATCTGGGTCTGCGGAGAAGTTCTTATAGATATTTTGCCAACCGGTCCGGTAGTCGGAGGCGGTCCAGCAAATACTGCGAAAGCTCTTGCACGGCTGGGATATGACGTTGATTTTATCAATGGTATTTCTACGGATAAATTTGGCGAGAGCGCACGAAAAGAGTTAATCAACGACAATGTTGGTTTAGCTCTGTGCTTAACCAGCGAAAAACCAACGTGTACCGCAACAGTTACTTTAGATTCCAACGGCGGTGCCAGCTATGAATTCCTTATCGATGGCACAGCTACTTTTGATTACAACTCGTCATGGCTGCCCGATCCAGAGCGATTAAAACCTTCGGTGCTTCATATCGGCACATTAGTAACAATCATCGAGCCATCAGCATCTGTCTTATACGACTGGGCAGTGCGCGTTAGTGAGTTCGCACCGATTGTCTTTGACCCCAATATTCGCCCATCCGTTATGTCAGATCGCGAAAAGTACTGCCTGGCCGTTGAAAAATGGGTTGGAATCTCATCAATCGTGAAAGTCAGCGATGACGATATTTCATGGCTATATCCAGATGAAACACTTGATGAAGTTGCTCAGCGATGGATTGCGGGTGGCGTTGGCTGCGTAGTAATTACTCGAGGCGCGCATGGCTTAATCGGATATACCGAGCATGGAGTTGAAGAGGTTGATGGAGTCAAGACAGTAGTTGTAGACACGGTCGGTGCTGGAGATACAGTCGGTGCAATTGTTGTAGAAGGCGTCTTACAGCATTCGGTGGCTGGCCTTGTCGGTCATACCCTCAATGCAGTTTTGAGTAAGGCAGCATTTGCTGCATCAATTACATGTTCACGTGCAGGTGCTCAACCTCCACGCGCACATGAATTAATAATGGAGTCCTAATGCAGTTTATCGATGATGCCGAGTTTCAAATCGCGATTGATGACGATAACGGTGCGCGTATCGTTTCATTAAAGTGGCGCGACAACGAGTTCGCCGTTCCATTTCGTGGCCAAGTGCATACGTCGGGTTGGTACTCGATGGCACCTTGGGCTGGGCGGATCAATGAAGGTTTGATCACTAATCCTGCTGGCGAAAGTTTTCAACTGCCGGCAACAATTGATCCACCGCACGCGCTGCATGGTTTTGGTTTGATCAGTTCGTGGCAAGAGATTGGCCCAGGACGTTCACTGTTACACCTACCGGCTCCGTACAACGGTGCAACAGTTGAGCAGCGCATTGAAGTTTTAGATGACGCCGTACGGTGGTCTTTGGAGTACGACGCTAATGGCTGTGATTTACCAGTGTGGATGGGTATGCATCCATGGTTTGCCCGCGATTTAGATCGAGGCGGTAGCGCTGAAATTGAGTTTGAAGCTACAGAAATGTTGATTCGAAACGGCGAAGGAATCCCAACAGGGGAACGCTCTAAGCCATCTGCCCCACCGTGGGATGATGCATTTACGGGCATAAAAGGCACCCCGGCCGTCGTTTGGGAGGATGTTGCACGGATCTCCATCGAATCCGATGCTCCGTGGTGGGTGGTCTTTACTGAAGACAGCGAAGGCGTTTGCATCGAGCCCCAGACCGCACCACCTGATGCTCAGAATTTAGGAATTACTGGCGAGGATTACATTGAAGCGTTATTTGTTTTCGAACGATTGGATTTGGATTAATCATGATAAATCGCACCCGGTTAGCAGAACTGCGCGCTAAAGAAGATGCACGCTTTTTAACATTGCACCCAAAGAGCGGTGAACTCTTTGAAGCTGGTAAAAAAAATATGCCAGGTGGCGTACCAATGTCATGGATGGCTAAATGGCCAGGTGCATATCCAGTCTTTGTTGAGAATGCTAAAGGTGCACGTTTTAGCGATGTTGATGGCAATACATATATTGATTTTTGCTTAGGTGATACCGGTTCAATGACTGGACACTCACCTGATGCAACTGTTGCTGCGATTCGTGAACAAGTTGGCAAAGGAATAACGGCGATGTTGCCAACTGCCGATGCAGCGATTGTTTCAGGAGAACTTGCTCGTCGCTTTGATTTACCACTGTGGCAGTTCACAGTGTCGGCAACTGATGCCAATCGCCATGTGATTCGCTATTCACGAAGGATTACTGGACGCTCAAAGATTGTAGTAATAGACCGTTGTTATCACGGTAGCGTTGATGAAACTTTTGCAACATTAGACAATGATGGAAATACAGTAGCCCGTGAAGGAAATATCGGTGCTCCGGTAGCCCTTGATGTGACAACACGAGTTGTTGAGTTCAACGACATTGCAGGTATGGAAAAAGCTCTCGCACATGGTGATGTTGCGGCGATCTTGATGGAGCCGGCCATGACGAATGTAGGAATTGTCCTGCCTCAGGCTGGTTATTTAGAGGCCGTACAAGTCTTAGCTAAAAAGTACGGCACTATTCTCATTATCGATGAGACGCATACGATCTCAGTTGGCCCTGGCGGAATGACGGCAGATCGCGGATTAAAGCCGGACTTTCTAACTATTGGCAAGGCAATTGCTGGCGGTATTCCGACTGGAACTTTTGGAATGACACAAGAGATCGCTGATTCAATTAAAAAAATGGTTGAGTTAGAGATTATTGATACTGGTGGAATCGGTGGCACATTAGCGGGTAATGCTTTGTCGCTTGCTTCGATGCGTGCAACATTGACGCACGTGCTGACTCAAGAAAACTTTGATCGCATGATTGATTTAGGTACGCGTTGGTCAGATGGTGTGGATGCTGCGATTAAAGAGTTTGATCTACCGTGGACGTGTAATCGTTTAGGTGCGCGCGGTGAATATATGTTTGGTAAATCTGCACCAGTAACCGGGGCCGATGCAAATAATGCTGGCGATTTTGAGTTAGAGCAGTACATACATCTACGTATGCTCAATGATGGCTTCCTGATAACGCCTTTTCACAACATGGCCTTGATGTGCCCAGATACAACTGCCGCCGATGTTGATGCCCATACCCACGCATTTCGCGTAATGTGTGCCGAACTAGTTTCTTAAAAGCGAAGGCCCAAGCGATGTAGCTTTCGCTAGGGATCTCTCTTGGGCTTTGAATGAATTGTAGTTATATGGACTGACAAAATCAACTGTGTACAACTCTGCTCAACTGTCAGATGTCCTATTCACAATGTCCTTATGCCATTTGTGGATGAATACGTTGAGATGCATCAACAATTTGAATTCTCATATTTTCTAATAGGACTGTTAGAAATCAGCTTGCGCAACAAAATCCCGATTACTCTGAGTGAGAAATGTGGGAGCAGCCAGCCATATTGGTACTCGCAATTACCCCTGAATGAACGTGGTCAGATATCACTAATGCGCGCACTTCAGATCAATAGGAAGTGCCCAGAGAATTATCTGCCACTCTCATTTTGGCGCTTCTTGCTGAGTAATAAGAATTATGGATCACTATGGTTGCCCAGTCTGCATCGTATTTTTCCCGAAATACCTTCACCAAAGAGAATGAACATTTTTAAAACAATTGATAAAAATATGGATACGGCGCTGAGATTAAGAAATAGTGTGGCGCATTTTAACTGCGACGCTCTCAGCACCATGCCTTACTCCCAAATGCGCGTTAAATGGTTACTTACCAACCTGGGAGTAGATAAGCAGCTCTTTTACCAGAGAGATTTAAGATGAATCTGAGGCGTAAACTCACCGGAAACCCACAGAGCTGATTGTGGCGTAACACAAGATAGGCATCTACTTTTCAACTAACCGCACAGATGTGTGGTTGTTATGGGGGTTCAAGGTGAAGGTATTACAGCGAAGAATTGCAGCAGTTACTATGGCTGGAATCTTTGGATTAGCAGGAATGTCTGCCGCTTCCGCAGATGTCACTGCACCAGTAGTAAAGAAGGTTGCACTTACACCTGAGCAGAAAGCAGCGTTTGATGCAGCTAAGGCTGCATTTAAAACTGCACAAGCTGAGCGTCATGCTGCGATCACAGCAGTTAAGGCAGCTGTCGCTTCAGCGAAAGGTGTTAAGGACGCAGCAATTGCAGCGGCTACGACAAAAGATGCACGCATCGCTGCACGTAGCGCTTTCAAAGGCACCGTTGCAAGTGCAAGAGCTGCAGTACCAGTAAAACCGGTACGACCAGTTCGACCATAAATACGAGGGTAAATGGAGAAGGAGCCAGTTCCTCTGGCTCTTTTTTCATTTCTACGTGTTAATTAAATCCAAGTGATTCGTAGAGTTTTAGACCTTGCACATTGTCGGCGTCCACATACAACATGGCCTCAGTAATTCCCTTAGTAAATAAGTAATTCATAGCTGCGATAGATACGGCTCGACCTATGCCATGGCCGATGTAGTCGGGATCCACGCCAACAACATATAACTCGCCAACTGGTGCTTGGTTAACTAGATCATGATGAATCTTTGTCCAACATGTGCCAACTAAGTGGCCATTTTCAGTAGCGATAAAAAATCCTTCTGCATCAAACCAGGATTCTGCAATTCGGTTTTCTAAATCCTGCATCGCCCAATTGCCTTGATCTGGATGCTGCGCAAAGACCTTGTTGTTAAGAGCTAACCACGCTTGTTTATGCAGCAATGGATCAAAAGTTTCAATTGAAAAACCATGATCGGTATCTGGAATTCGTCCTTGTAGAGTGCGGTGAATCTTTAAAATATGTCGCATTTTTATACGCGTTCGTTAATAGAGCCCTCTTTGCCAGCTGATGGCATTGTAAATCGATACCCAACATTGCGAACGGTACCGATAATTGCTTCAAACTCTGGGCCTAGCTTTGAGCGCAAGCGACGAATGTGTACGTCTACCGTGCGAGTGCCACCGAAATAGTCGTAGCCCCAAATTTCTTGCAACAGTTGCGCGCGAGTAAATACGCGTCCTGGGTGCTGAGCTAAATACTTAAGCAGTTCAAACTCTTTGAAAGTTAAATCCAAAACGTTTCCTTTAAGGCGTGCGGTGTACGTTGATTCATCGATAGCAACATCTCCACTGCGAATTTCACCTGAGTGTGGATCACTGCTTGCAATTGTTGCCATGTGTTTACCAACTGCTATACGAATTCGTGCATCAACTTCTGCTGGACCCGACGTGTCCAACATGACGTCATCGATTCCCCACTCAGCACTTACTGCAGATAGTCCACCCTCTGTTGCAATAACGATGATGGGACAGCCAAGACCAGTAGTTGTTAAAAGTCGTGTTAACGATTTAGCAGAAGGTAGATCACGTCGTGCATCAACGAGAATGACATCGACATCTGGAACATCTACAAGAACACTAGCTTCAGCGGGCAAGATGCGAACCTGATGCGCAAGCAAACCAAGTGCGGGTAGAACTTCCGCGCTGGCGCCAGACGTATTCGTAAGTAGCAAGACC
>WLKQ01000036.1 GCA_009701185.1 Actinomycetota bacterium
TGCCGCCTTTTTTGCTGCGGTAACTTTCTTCACCTTGTTTTTGAGCGCACTAAATACAGCCACAGGTATCCTTTGGTTTTATCAGCGATGCGCGCTGATGCGATGGCTATATTATAATTTATCCACAGGCCAAAATGCACATCGAAAACCGCCTTTTTGACCCCTAACTCAGGGCGAGCGCCGATCTGATCACATTTCCGACCGATTCCACCTCAACAAGGAAGCCATCGTGGCCAAAAGGCGATGAAATCGTTACTCGCTCAGCTGCATGGGGGGCAAATTCAGCGATTTCAGCCTGCAGGCGAGCTGGGAAGAGGCGATCGGTATCGATGGATACAACGACTACAGGGATGCTGATGCTAGCCAGAGCGGCTACAACTCCCCCACGATCGCGGCCAATGTCATGAGAAATCATCGCTTCGGTCAATGCGATATAGGTATTGGCATCAAATCGATGTGTCAGCTTCTCTGCTTGGTGATCTAGATACGACTCAACTGCATACCGGCCCGTGTCATCACCTTGTAGTTCACGACCAAAGCGAATATCCATCTCAGCCTCAGTTCGATATGTCAGATGCGCAATACGTCTGGCAATACCCATTCCGCCAATCGGTCCCAGCTCTTGCTCGTAATAATCACCATGGTTGAAATGTGGATCGGTCTTTATCGCACGCAGTTCAATGGACCAAGTTCCTATTTGATCGCCAGTTGCAACGGCTGAAGAACCAATGGTGCAGATTGCACCGATTCGATGCGGCAGTTGAACTGCCCACTCCAACGAACGCATTCCGCCAAGTGATGGGCCAACGGCAAGGCGATACTTCTCAATTCCTAAAGCATCACTAAATGCAACTTCTGCGGCAACCATGTCGCGAATCGTTAACGATGGAAAACGCGAGCCGTAACGTTTGCCATCTGGCGCAAGAGAGGATGGACCGGTTGATCCTTGACACCCACCAATAACATTAGGACATAGAACAAAATATTTATCAGTATCAAAAGGTAAACCTGGCCCAACCATGGAAGGCCACCAACCGGGTACATCAGACCACCCGGTCATTGCATGATTAACTAAAATCGCATTATCTTTTTTCTCATTCAACGTTCCCCAACTTTGATATGCGATGGTTATATCGTTAAGAGTTTCACCGCTCTCTAAGAGCAAGTCGCCAATCTTTATGAAAAGGCGATCACCCGGTGGGTGGCTCTCAAGCCATGCTCCGGTAACTAATCCGCCTTTAGAAGTCATTGGTTCGTTGTAAGACCCATTCTGCGATGACTGACCTACGCCTGTGGGTCGAGTCATCCACGCTTATCGATGGCGTTGTTGCTATCGATCTGGTCTTCACCCGGAGCACCCCACCGTGGTGGAGGGTTGCCGTCTAGTAAGCCGGGGCTAAACACTAGAACTCGTGACCTGGATGGACTCTAACAGATATGGGCTTTAGCCAAAAATTCCAGCGGTGACTTTAGGGTGTAGCTCCACTCGCATCGCGGCAAAAGCGCCAGCCGGCCAGCCTGAACCAAAAACTCTGCGCAACAGGATTGTTAGCGAATATGCAGGTTGATCCACTGTTGCTCGATCTAATGCACGATAGGCAAGGGCTGTATCACCTCGTTCATAGGCAAGTGTTGCAAATAGACATGCAACGGGTGCCACAAAGCCAACAGGAGCGTTTTGTAATAAGTACAACCACATTCCCCAATACGTTTCAAAACTATCGCGATTGTGTGAACCTAATGCAAAGTCACGAACTTGAATATCACTTAAACGACCAATGACGTGGGCAATGTGTTCGGGCTGACTATCGCTTGCAAATTTTTCAAACTCTGCTGAAAGATCTATAACTGCTGTTGCTCCATCTTGTTGAAGGGCTGTAATCACTGGTGAATCTTCTGCAACATAAAATGTTTTCACAAGAGCCATGAACTCTGCATCCAGTGAAAGTGCGTGCGCTTCGATAGATAGTTCTTCATAGTGAGCCTTCATAGTTTTCTCATTTCGTGAATCGAGTTCGTGCAGATACAACGGTGACGGTTGCCACCGAGGTCTTAACGACTTGCCCACTGATAGGTCGTAATGCACCGTTGTGAGTGAAGCTGCCGTTCCAAGTCGTAACTAAAATGACGGCATAAACACCAGGCTGCCTGTAGGTGTGTTTAATTGTTGCGTTGGGATAGGGGGCACCAGGGTGACTCGTTGAATACACAACGCCATCGCCAAATGACCAAATAAATCCTGGCCGAAGTGCTACATCGACAATCTCGCCGATGATATTGACACGACTTTGAAACATCTGCGGAACATCACACCAAAAAATTACTGGAACGTGCGTGAGCGGTTCGAGTTCTGGCGAATAAGCAACACCGGCCGTTGGAATTAGCTTAATTAAGCGATCACTCAAACTAGCCGTTTTGACCACAGTCTTCTTCTTCACAACTCGGGGTTTGTATGTGCGTTTGACTACCGGGGCTGGCTTGGGTTTTGGTGGAAACCACAATGTCGGTGTGGGTTTTGGCACGGCGCGCTTCTTAACAACTGTGGTGCTTGCGCCCTTATGAGCTTCGATGATTATTTGATTGTCTTGGGTGTAAACATCTACGCAGGCAGTTTCGTTGCAGTCAGCAAAAGCGTTGACCGGTCCAAGCACACTGAACGTCATAACAACTAGCAATAGCCTCTTCATGTCGGGCACATTAAGCGTGGGCGATGACCGTTTGCCGACTCATTGCGCTAACTGTGGATAGTTATGACACCCTAAGAACATGGTTGCGCGCGATGGTGATGGATGGGTCCAATGCGAGTGCGGAAATAAGCATTGGGGTCTCCATGGAGCCGCTGGAATCTTGATTCTGCGCGGGCATGAAATCTTGTTACAACATCGCGCCCCTTGGGTGCATAACGGTGATACTTGGGGAATTCCCGGAGGCGCCCGCGATAGTCATGAAAGCGTTGAACAAGGCGCACTGCGTGAAGCCGTCGAAGAAACCGGTATTGATCCAACGCTTGTAACCGCCCTTGAAACTTTTACCGACGAGCATGGAAACTGGCGATATGACACAGTCATTGCCCGCGCTTCAGAGACATTAGTTGCACATGAATTAAACGATGAATCACATGAGGTGCGATGGGTTGCTATTGAACATGTCGAGAGCCTTACCTTGCATCCAAGCTTTGCACAGTCTTGGCCGCAATTAAAGGAAATCCTTAATAACCTTATCGGCCCACGATAAATCATTTTCATTCGCATGGGCTACAACTACGACTGTGCTTCCTTCATCTGCTAATTTCTTGAGCAAGGCAATGATTCGACGGCGACTATCAATATCTTGCGCAGCTAATGGTTCATCAAGTAAGAGAACTGGTGCCTTTTGGGCGATAGCTTGTGCGATTGCTACACGCTGTGATTCTCCCCCAGATAATGTCGTAACCTGACGGTTGGCAATATCGGATAGATGCAGCTGCTCCATGATCTCATCGGCAGCTCCGCCCATCTCAATAACTTCTCGAACAGTAAAGCCCAAGGTATAAACCTGATTCTGGATGGCCATCGCGCGCAATGTTGCTAAGTGTGCAGCCGAAGTCAATGGTGGATGCGCATCATCGATGGTAATTGTTCCTTTAGTGGGCACAATGTCGCCAGCAATAGCGGCTAACAGTGTGGATTTTCCGCTGCCATTGGGGCCAACAATCACCGTGATTGAACCGGCTGGAATCTGCTCAGAATAATCATAAATAATCTCACGGTTATCGCGGACAATAGTGATCTCATTTATTGTAATCATGGAGTTTTCCAAATCGTATTTCGCATCGAAACGAGCACAATTAATATCGGTGCACCGATCAAAGAAGTTACTAAACCTATAGGCAGTTCGTTAGGTGCAGCAATGGTGCGTGCTGCTGTGTCGGCGGCAACTAAAAGGGTTGCCCCAATAAGTGCGCTTTGTATGATCAGAAAACGATGCGCAGGTCCATAAATAAAACGCGCAATATGCGGTGCAGCCAAACCTAAGAATGCAATTGTTCCGACCGTACTAACTGCTCCCCCTGCCAGAATTGAGAGTGCAACTAAGGCCAGCATTCGAGCTTTGCGAGTATCAACTCCTAAGTGAAATGCGGTTGCATCACCAAGTGATAATAAATCTAATGTTGGTGCAACTTTCCATGCCAGACCAGCACCAATAAGAAGAACACTGCCGAGGGCTGCAACATTATTATTTGTAATAAGTGAGAGTGAGCCAAAGTTCCAAAAGGAGATTGATCTTGCATCTGCGCGGGTAACCATTGTGGAGGCTAAACCAACAACTGCTGTAATGATCGCCGATACTGCAATACCGACAATGATGAGAGCAAAAGATGAGAGGTTGCTGCGCAGTGATGCCAATCTAAATGTCAGCGATGTCGCACAAAGTGCTCCAAGGGCCCCACATATGACTGCTCCAATAGAACCTACTTGTACGACTCCCAATAAAATTGCGAGCACTGCACCAAATGATGCTCCAGCCGATGTTCCTAAAATGGCAGGTTCAGCCAAAGCGTTATTGCATGCGCCTTGCGCCATTAATCCAGCGATTCCCAGGGCTGCGCCAACTAGAACTGCAGCGGCAACTCGAGGAATACGGATCTGCCACAAAATCTCATTGCTTCCCGGATGCGCAAGCGCTGACCAGAAATTTTCAATCTGGGTTGCACCTACCGATAGGGCAATAAGCACAAAGATGAACAGAATGACCCCACTGATATAAGGGAAATACTTCTTCATTGCATAACCTTAGTAACGGCGAGTGAAAGTGCTTGCACCAGCGATGGCGTGCGAGTCCCGAAGGCAAGTAGCAATGAGTCATCCACATCAATAACTCGCGCGTTCTTACCCGCCGCAGTTTGAGCCACACCTGGCAGCTGTAATAACCCAGAGGTTCCACCGACAGATTCAAGTCCCTTGCTCATAACGAGAATAATGTCGGGATTAGCTGCAGCCAAACTCTCAGCAGTTAATGTATTAAATGGATGCGAGAAAATCTGGGCACCTACATCTATTGCACCAATTGAATTAATCAAAGAGTCGGCACCTGAACCTGGGCCACCGATTAAATAAATTGAACTCGTGCCTCGTAAATACAGAAATGCAATACGTGGTGAACCAGTAACAGTCGATTGGCTAAAACTGATGCTCATCAGCTGATTAAGTTTTGCAGCCTGGATCCCAGCACCAATAGCTGCACCAACTGCAGATATTTTCTTATCGATATCGGTCAACGTCCAACTTTCAGGAGTTAGAACAACCCGGATTCCAGCTTTCTTAATCTGCTCGATTGCAGATTGTGGCCCCGTTGATGCATCGATAATCACTAGATCGGGTTTTAATGAAATAACTTTTTCTGCCATCACTTGATGACCCGATGTAACAATGGGAACATCCTTTAAAAAACTTTGCGTACTTGAGATATCTCGGCCAACCAAAATAGATGTCGCATTGAGCGAACTCATGATCTCTGCAACGCCATTTGCCAACACAACGACGCGCTTTGCTGAAAACTCTGCGGAATCTTTAATTGTGATGGAGGTGACATCGTTTTGAGAAATGCTATAACTGTGTCCTTTGCTGGCAGATGTGCATGCCGATAAAACCAGCACCAGGGCTAGTAAAAGGAGGTTTTTTCTCACGTGGGCAGTCTGCCAAAACTTTCCCTGACATGCTGGCGTGTTCTGTCGGCTAACTTGTTGGCGGCCTCCTTCTAGAGTTCTATTCATGAAGAAGAACCTTGCGGTGTTGTTAGTAATTGCCTCCACTGGGCTATTCATCTCCCCTGCTCATGCAGGTGCTAAAACCATAACCGGAGTAAATGGCGCGATGTTAACGGTCTCAGCGACAACGGTGAAGACTGGTGCAACATTGAGTGTGACAGGTAATCACTTTGATGAAACCGTTGGAATCTACTTAGGTTTCTGTGTCGTTCCGAAAAAAGGGCAATCTCCGACTCCATGTGGAGGTGGAATAAATAAAGCTGGTATCGGCGATGCTTCTTTTTGGATTTCATCTAATCCTCCGCCTTATGGAGTTGGCCTTGCCGAAGAGTTTTTGCCAGGTGGTCGATTTACTAAAAAAATTAAGATTTCCCGAATGATTGGAAAGTTTGATTGCCGCAAAGTTAAGTGCGCAATCACTGTCCGTGCCGATCACTTATTGAGCAATGACCGTAGTTTCGACATGTTTATTCCCATCACGATTAAATAATTAAGGAGTACCAATGAAGAAAATCGCACTTGCCATTGCACTTATTGCATCATTAGTGATGCCAACGCAGGCACAGGCTGCACAAACTGGATTTATGGGTGGACCGCTGACTAACCTCGACCCGGCGAGTGCATCGATTCATATCGCACTCAGCAATTTTCCTAAAGATGGTGGACTCTATATTCAAGAGTGCGTTAAGCCTGTTGCAGGCAGCCGACCAACTTTATGTAATAGCGCGGTGCAGTTGTGGATCTCAACATCTGCAGGCGCAACTTTTCTGCCAACAAGTGACATAGTCTTCAAACCAACTGCCGCTTTTAACGCTGGAACAACTGCCGTTGACTGCACGGTCTCTTCCTGCGGAATATTCCTGCGCTATGACCATACGGTTCCGGGAAATCTGACCGAAGATCAATTCATTGCTGTGACCTTTAAATCTTCAGGTGCTGCACCGACCAAACCAGTTGATGAAATTACCGCCACGATTAATGGTGTGCCCCTGAGTACGCGTACAGCAATGAAAATTTCGTATCGCCAACTTGCAACCCTAGCTGCACAAGCTAAATCAGGTGCGGCTTTAACCTATGCTTCATTAGCGCCAGCATGTGCACTTAAAAAAATGGCTATCACCGCCCTTAAGGGAAGTGGATATTGTGACATTGCGATAACTTCCCCAGGTACGCTGGAGTTTGGGCCAGTAAATGCCCACTTCCCACTCGAGCTGACCCTAGGTGTTCAAACGATTCCGACCTTTCAAGTAAGCGGATCTAGGCATACCACCGTGCCTATGAGAAGTAACTTCGGTGAAAAAGTTACTTATTTAGGAACAGGTAGCTGCACAGTTACTAATCGAATTATCACCGCAAAAAAGGGCACATGCACCATCGTTGCTGGAGCCCCAGGAGTAAATGGCTTGTATCAACCGTTGAATCTAAGGGTAGTTACCGTCATTAAATAAAATCAGAGCGAGCGTAAACCAGTGATGCAGAACTTAGTTGCGCACGCGATCTCGATTTCTGCATCCTGGCCAGCTTCAATTCGTTTAGTTGCGACATCTGTTGTCGCCTGAATATAAGCAAGGGCTTGATTGATATCGCCGACGCCTTGTATTTCAAGGGCACTGCGAAGAGGTGCTAATAGCGCGCGGTGTGCCGCACCGATTTGTGCAGCGCGATCATGTGGCAAAGAAGTTGCATTTAATGCTTTAGCTAATAAGTGGCGACCATCGGCGATGTATCGCAAGGCGCCTTCTATCCACAGTTCGATACATGTAGATGGCTCGCTACATTCACCAACGGCATTACCTAATACATCTGCAAAGTTATGCAGCTCTTCGATGACTAAATCAGCAACCAAATCAGCACTGCTACCAAAATATTCATAGACCGACGTGCGAGATAAGCCAGCACGAGCTGCAACAGCAGAAACAGTTATTGCAGCTCCACCTGACTCCATAGCAATGGCTGCAGCAGCTTCGATTAATTGACTGCGTCGCCAATCACGATGTTGGGCAAGAGTGTTCGTTTCAATGCGGGGCATTTCGTTAGTCTTTCACAGATTGGCCAAGACGACGCAGTGATTCGCGAACTACTTCCCTGTCTGAGGTTCTCCAGAGAGGTGGCATCGAGTTCAGTAGCGTGCTTCCATATCGCTTGGTCACAATGCGCGAATCAAGAATGGCAACAACGCCTCTATCCTCTACCGAACGAATCAATCGGCCAGTGCCTTGAGCTAGCAACAGCGCAGCCCGAGGCAGCGAGACTTGCATAAACCCACTTCCGCCAGCGGCATCGGCCTGCGCAGCCCGCGCCGACATAACAGGTTCATCAGGGCGAGGAAAGGGAATGCGATCGATGGCGACGAGGATGCAGCTATTTCCGGGAACATCTACGCCCTGCCAGAGTGACATTGTTCCAAGCAAAATTGATGTCTCATCTTTAGCAAATTTTTCAACCAACGGGCCAACTGCATCACCACGTTTTTGTGTAAAGATCTTAATCGGCAGCTCAGCCAAGACTTTGCGCAGGTGCAGATCGGCGGCCTCTACCCCACGCCAAGATGAGAATAGGGCCAATGTGCGCCCACCAGCGGCATCGATTAATTCACCCAGCTCAGTGAGAACTTCAATACCAGGACCATCTCGGCCAGGCTCCGGTAAATGCTTAGGCATATACAAGACGCCTTGGTTAGCAAAATCAAAAGGTGAACCAACATCTAACATCTGCACATTTGCCGGATCAACTTCGTTCTTATCTAATTCAACATCGCTCTCTTCGCCAATTAAAAAGCCTATGCTTTTTGCAAGGGCGTTAAAAGAGTTGCCAACAGTCAAGGTAGCCGAGGTCGCAATCACCGGAGTCTGTGTCAGCAAGTTTTCACGAAGAACTTCTGAAACCGATAATGGTGCCAAGTGCAAAGTTGAAAAAGTTGGCTCGTACCAGAGGACATAGCCATCCCCCATTTTTAGAAGTGTGGCCGCAGTAGTTGAGATTTCACTGACTGCCCCTTTTACCCGTGCACGTTCGGCCAATACATCGGTGTCGATAATCTCGTCATCGGCAGATAAAAACTGTGTTATTGCCTGTGCACTTTCGCGGACCTTTCGTACCGGTGATTCCAATGATTGTGGAATCTCTTCCAGTCGGCCTTGTGCAGAAAAATCACCACGAATTGATTCACCGTAGTCGACCATAGATTCGTGGAAATCATTTGCCGCCTTATGGAAAGCATCTGAAAGCTTGCCAGGCATGAATTTGCGGGCCATAGCCGCAGCTCGCAAAACGCGGGCAGATGTTAGCTCTTCGGTAACGGCTTGCGTTGCCCGATCCATAAATTCATGGGCTTCATCTAAAACAACTGCGTCACGCTCTGGCAAAATTGGATGTGAGTCAACGATTTCAATTGCCAGCAATGTATGGTTCGTAACGACAACGTCTGCGCCTTGCGCTTTACCCTTAGCTGCTGCAGCAAAGCACGTACTGCCAAAAGCACATTTATCAGCGCCTACACATTCACGGCCAGAGACTGAGTTAGCTGCCCATACACGTCGATCAACCTCTGGAGCATCATCCCTATCCCCTGAGACCCCTGGTTTGCGGGCCCATTCATGTAGGCGTTTTGCATCTTTTTCCAAAGAAGAAATACCCAGCATGATTTCACCATCGGGATCTGGCTCTTCGCTATTCATTTTTTGCTGGCAGATGTAATTGCCTACGCCTTTATAAATCGCATAGGTAATCTCTCGACCCAAAACTTTTTCAAGGGCTGGAATTACCGCTGGCAAATCCCGCTCTACTAGCTGTCGCTGCAGCGCTAACGTGGCCGTTGCAACTAATACTTTGCGACCATGCACGATTGGTGGAATCAAATAAGCAAGGGATTTTCCGGTGCCCGTCCCAGCTTGCACCATTAAGTGATGACGATCCGTCAGTGCATTTGCTACCGCTTCAGCCATCTCAATCTGACCATCGCGAGGTGCACCGCCAATTGCATTGACTGCAGCATCGAGTGCTTCACGCACCTTTGCTGACATGTCGCTCATAGGTGCAACCTTAGTGCTTTCTCATAACATTCTATTCTGGTTGCTTAAATAAAAAACTCCCCCACCGAAGTGAGGGAGTTTTTTAGTAACTATTTTTATGAGCAACCAGATGTATTGCCGCAACCTTCGCAGACATAGCAGGCACCCGACATACGCATCTTCACGCCACATGTCATACACAAAGGCGCATCGGCTTTAACGCCAGACATTGCCTCCATCAGCTCAGTTGATGAACCGAACTGTTGCTTGCTATCGATTGTGATTGTTACTGGCTTAGACACTGCTGGAGCAACTGGTGCAACCGGTGCGGTGATCTCTAAGTTCTCATAATCTTCAACAACATCTTCGGTGTACTCACCTGTCTCCAGTGCGCGAGCGCGCTCTGATGCTGTGTACAGCGCCATTGCACTGCGTGATTCAAATGGTAAGTAGTCAAGTGCTAGACGACGGAAGATGTAATCCATCATGGACTGTGCCATGCGGATATCGGCATCATCTGTCATACCAGCTGGCTCAAAGCGCAAGTTAGTGAACTTCTCTACGAAGGTCTCTAGTGGAACGCCATACTGCAAACCGATTGATACTGCGATTGAGAATGCATCCATTACACCGGCAAGAGTTGATCCCTGCTTGCCTAGCTTTAAGAAGACTTCACCGAGTGCACCATCGGCATAGGCACCTGACGTCATGTAACCCTCAGCTCCGCCAACAGAGAAGGATGTTGTCGTTGATGGGCGTGACTTTGGAAGACGCTTACGAAGTGGTGTTTCAGGATGCGTTGCAGCCTCTGGAGCAGAAACCTTAGCGGCCTTGCCATCAGAAAGTGGCTGACCAACTTTGCAGTTATCGCGATAGACGGCCAAGGCCTTAAGACCCAGCTTCCATCCTTCGTAATAAACCTCTTCTACCTCTTCAACAGTTGCATCAGATGGCAAGTTAACTGTCTTTGAGATTGCGCCAGATAGGAATGGTTGGCATGCAGCCATCATTCGAACGTGGCCCATTGGCGCGATTGAACGTGCACCTAGTGCACAGTCAAAGACGTCATAGTGCTCAAGCTTGAGTCCTGGAGCATCGATGACATGGCCGTTAGCTGCGATGTATTCAACGATGGCTTCAATAGTCTCTTCGGCATAACCCAACTTGCGAAGGGCCGCTGGAACTGTCTGGTTAACGATCTGCATAGATCCGCCACCGACAAGCTTCTTGAACTTAACGAGTGAGAAGTCTGGCTCGATACCTGTTGTATCGCAGTCCATCATTAAACCGATTGTTCCTGTTGGAGCAAGAACTGAAATCTGGGCGTTGCGCCAGCCATTCTTTTCTCCTGTTGACAGACATGCATCCCAAGCCTTGTTGGCCTCAGTCCATACATCGCGATCAAGGGTTGTCTCTGACTTAGCTGCAGATGATGCCGCGGTGTGCTTGCGCATCACGCGGGAGTGGGCTTGCGCATTTTGTGCAAAGCCTGCATATGGTCCAACGATTCCAGCGAGTTCTGCTGAACGCTTGTATGTAATTCCGCTCATCAATGATGTGATGGCACCGGCTAATGCACGTCCGCCTTCAGAATCATAGGCAAGACCAGAAGCCATAAGTAGTGCACCAAGGTTTGCATAACCAATACCTAGTTGGCGGTATGCCTTTGTGGTGTCACCAATTGCCTCAGTTGGGAAATCTGCGAAACAGATTGAGATATCCATTGCAGTAATAATCATTTCAGCGGCGCGACCAAATGTCTTGGCATCAAATGAGCCATCTGATTTTAGGAACTTAAGCAAGTTAAGTGATGCCAAGTTACATGATGAGTTATCAAGTGACATGTACTCAGAGCAAGGGTTCGACGCATTGATGCGACCGGTCTCTGGATTAGTGTGCCAATCATTGATCGTGTCATCGTATTGAATTCCAGGATCAGCACATGCCCATGCAGCTTGTGCCATCTTGGTGAATAGTGTTTTAGCATCAACTGTGTCGATTACTTCACCAGTTGCGCGAGCGGTCAAACCAAATGATTCGCCCTTTTCAACTGCGCGCATGAACTCATCTGATACACGAACTGAGTTATTAGCGTTTTGATATTGAACAGAGATGATGTCCTTGCCGCCAAGATCCATATCGAATCCAGCATCGCGCAAGGCACGAATCTTGTCTTCTTCTTTAACCTTAGTCTCAATGAACTCTTCGATATCTGGGTGATTAACATCTAGAACAAC
This sequence comes from Actinomycetota bacterium, assembly GCA_009701185.1. Lineage (GTDB taxonomy): Bacteria > Actinomycetota > Actinomycetes > Nanopelagicales > Nanopelagicaceae > Planktophila. The sequence goes on from WLKQ01000036.1 coordinate 11,994, forward strand.
CATCTTTGCTGCACGGCGTGTAGCACCGCCTGATTTGATTGTTCCAGCAGATGCATCGGCGCCACGCATGAATGAGACTGGCCCAGATGCAGTTCCGCCTGATTTTAGAAGTTCGCGAGAAGAGCGGATGCGAGACAAGTTAAGTCCAGCGCCAGAGCCACCCTTGAAAATCATTCCTTCTTCGCGATACCAGTTCAGGATGCTGTCCATAGTGTCATCGACAGAGAGAATAAAACATGCACTTACTTGCTGTGGCTCATTTGTTCCAACGTTAAACCACACTGGTGAGTTGAACGAGAAAATCTGGTGCATCAGCATGTGTGTGAGCTCGTGCTCAAAGATTTCTGCATCGGCATCGGTTGCAAAGTAGCCATGCTCTTTGCCGGCCTTTGTGTACGTCAGTACAACGCGATCGATAACTTGCTTCAATGACCACTCGCGGTTCTCGGCACCTACTGCGCCGCGGAAATACTTAGTCGTCACAATCGTTGATGCGTTGACTGACCAGAAATCTGGATACTCAACACCACGTTGTTCGAATACGGTCTCTCCCGTTTTCCAGTTCTGCTGCACTACATCGCGGCGTTCCCATTTAACTTCATCGTATGGGTGAATACCCTCGTTGGTGTAGATGCGTTCGATCGTTAA
>WLKQ01000037.1 GCA_009701185.1 Actinomycetota bacterium
AGAGATGGAAAACCTTTTACTTTTTGAGCACATGCAGCCATTGTTGTTTGACCCATTAATACTTCGTAGATTCCTGGGTTTTCTAGATGTTCAACGCCAAAGGCTGTGGAGGCGTTTCCTTGAGGATCAAGATCGATAACGGCGACGTTTAAGCCACCCATAGACAGGGCCGCAGCCAGGTTAACTGTGGTGGTGGTCTTGCCTACCCCGCCCTTTTGATTGGCGACAGTGATTATTCGAAGGCTCGCTGGTTTGGCCATCGCCTCTTTGAGGCGGCGGGTTCCTACAACCTTTTTTGTTTCACGTGAATCATTCACGGGGCTTAGTTAAGCACCTTTGCGTATCTCCACGATGCGCCCGCGCTCAATTCCCTCTAAATCCACCTCATGAAGAAGGGATTTCGGCACGGTTTTCATCTCATCCTCGGCCGATTTACCCTTTATAGCCATAAGTGAGCCCCCTGTTTTCAAAAGGTGCCAGCTCATCTTCTTTAACTTCTCTAGTGGGGCTACAGCTCGCGCTGTCACATAGTGCGCGGTGGCCCTAACATCTTGGGCTTGGCCACGAATAACCTCAATATCTAGGCCTGAAACCGCCTCTTTGAGGAACTCTACTCGGCGCTCTAGTGGCTCAATAAGGGTCACATGGAGATCTGGACGGGCCAAGGCGATCACAATCCCTGGTAAACCAGCCCCTGAGCCGATATCAAAGACTATGGAGCCCTCTTTTAAAAGGGTGGTCACTGGCAGACAGTTAAATATATGCCGATCCCAGATGCGCTCCGCTTCACGGGGACCCAGCAGGCCCCGCTCAATCCCCGCCGTTTCAAGGAAATGGGCATAGGCATGAACCCGATCGATATCCGGAAAGTACCGTTCGATCAGAGTTTCACGTGAAACATCCACTTACGCTGGATAGATGACGACGAAGCGGTGTGGATCTTCCCCATCAGACTCGCTGCTCAAACCAAGCTCTTGGATTGTGTCGTGGATAATTTTGCGCTCAAAGGCGTTCATTGGGGCGAGCTTTATTGAGTTACCTGTTGATGTGGCCTCTTCTGCCATCTCTCCAGCTAACTTTGTGAGCTCAGCGCGGCGATTACCGCGAAAATTATCGATATCGAGCATTAAACGCGAGCGATCACCGGTGGCGGTTTGAACAGCCAGGCGTGTGAGCTCTTGGATTGCATCCAGAACCTCTCCTTCGCCGCCAACAAGGTGGCGTAGTTTGCCGCCCACGATCGCTAATGATGCACGGTCGTTTTCGACGTCGATATCAATATCGCCATCTAGATCTGCGATATCTAGTAGCGCCTCTAGGTAGTCTGCGGCGATATCGCCCTCTTCTTCAAGTTTTGCAATGCCTTTTACTGGTTTTGTCTCAGTGGCGCCCTCTACTACTACCTCTTCGACTGTTTCACTCTTTGTCTTTGCCATATCTCGCTCTCCCCGTCGGGTTTGTGGTGAATTAATACTATTTGTCCTATTTTGTCCTAGGATTACTTCTTTTTCTTCTTCTTTTTAGGTTGGTTTCGTTGTCCTTTGAGTTCATCGGTGATCTCAAGAGTTTCAGCTTCTGGGCTTTCTACGCCGCCGCTTTTTTTAGCTTTTTTATGCTGTAGCTCTTCATATGCGGGAGAACCTGGTGTTGGGTTTCTTTTAATGACATAGAACTGTTGTCCCCATGTCCACAAGTTTGTTGTTGACCAATAAATTAAAACACCAATTGGAAAGTTAACACCAGAGACTGCAAAAATAATTGGAAATGCGTACAACATAATTTTTTGTTGTTGCAACATCATGTTGTTGCTTGAATCCATCTTTGGCATTCCTTTCAACATCAACTGTCGTTGAGTTGTAAAGGTAGTTAATGACATAAATGCAATCAAAATAACTGTGACAATTTTTACAGTAGTTATATTCGTGCCGAGGAAAGTGTCAGAAATTGGGGCGCCAAAGAATTTTGCATTAGCTGCACTCACTACATCTGTTTGTGTTAAAACTCCGTGCTTTACTGGTGGATTTTTTCCAATACCGTTTAAAACAGTGAAGAGTGAAAAGAAGATTGGTGCCTGGGCCAAAATTGGAAAACATGATGCAAGTGGATTTGTCTTGTGCTCTTTATAGAGCTTCATCATCTCTTCGGATTGCTTTTGTCTATCATCTTTATACTTCTTTTGAATCTCCTTCATGTGTGGCTGAAGGGCGGTTAACGCTCGCTGACTTTTAATCTGCTTCACAAAAAGTGGAATTAAAATAACACGGATTAAGATAACCAAACCTACAATGGCAAGTGACCATGAAACACCACTGTTTGTTCCAAAGATTGGTGATAGTAAGTTGTGGATCGTTACAATTACCCAAGAAACCGCTATATATAAGGGGTTTAGAATGGCACTCATTTCTTATACTCCAACCTTTTCTTTGACTGCATAATCCACGCCCCCGTGTGACCATGGGTTACATCGCACTAAACGCCACGCGCTCATTGCTATTCCTTTTAAACCATATGCTTCAATTGCGCTGACTGCATAACTCGAACATGATGGGAAGTACTTACAACGAGCTCCAAACATTGGAGATATCCATTGTTGGTAAAACTTAATTGGGAGAGTCACGAGTCTTCTCATTTCTTGATCGCCCGCTCATTAGCTTTTCGAATCAAATTACTGACAACGTCTTTAATCTCGCGTGCACAATCCGCTGTCGCTGAGTTATTCAAACCCCGAACAACCAAAAGACTTCCTTGTGGAAGTTGTGCGTAGGATTCCCGCAAACAGTGGCGAATTTTTCTTGCCAACCGGTGGCGGGCAACTGAACCCCCGACTGATTTGCTAATAATTAATCCTGCCCGGGCAGGGGTGGATCCATCAGTGGTTATATAGAGATAGCCGACGAAGTTGGCCGATGTGAATCGAATTCCACTCTTCGTTGCGCGGGCAAAATCCCCGCTCTCAGTAAGACGTGCTGTTTTAGCAAGCACCAGAGTCTGCTTATAAATCCTTATGCAGAAAGTCGGGCGCGACCTTTAGCGCGACGAGCTGCAAGAACTGCGCGGCCGGCACGGGTTGCCATGCGTGCGCGGAAGCCATGCTTCTTGGCGCGACGTCGGACGTTAGGTTGGAAGGTGCGCTTTGTCATGTGAAACTCCTAAAATAAAAAATCTGGCGATCGGTCAGAAATACGGGGGAAGCGAGGGTGTAACGGTAGAGGTCTGGGGATAAGGCGGTCAAACTCAGTTTTTCGAGCAGGTAGGGGTTCAATCTCTGTGGATAACTAGTTGCTTTTTTTCCATTTTCGCTCTACTTTTCACCTCTCTCCACAGGTTATCGGCCTTAGGGGTTATTTCAAGGCCTCAAGGTGAGGTTTAGACCACAGGCTGTGGATAACTTTGTGGATAAGCGAAAGGCGCGCTATGGACGTAAAAGAGATCGAACTCAGCGCCTTGTGGGGTCGAGTTATCGAAGAGGTTGCAAGTGATGCGCCTCAACATCGCGCCTTTTTACAACTAAGTAAGCCTTTGGGTCTTTTGCAGAACACCGACCAAACCACATTATTGATTGCGACTCCAAATCTTTTTGCTAAAGATGTTTTGGAGAGTCGTTTGCGCACCGCGGTGAGTGATGTTTTAACTCGCGAACTTGGTGAAAAGACAAATATCGCGGTTACAGTTGATGAAACTTTGGAGTCAGGTGCTACACCATTGGCTGAAATTGATATTGCTTTTGTGCCACCACATAATAATTCTGTCAGCGAGGACGTTCCTGCTCAAAAATCTGCAGGTTCTGAACTTTCACAACTAAATCCCCGCTACACGTTTGAAAAATTTGTTGCTGGATCGTCAAATCGTTTTGCCCATGCTGCAGCTTTTGCTGTTGCAGAAGCACCTGCTAAAGCTTACAACCCGTTATTTATTTATGGAGAGTCTGGTCTAGGTAAAACCCACCTCCTGCACGCTATTGGAGCTTACGCAAAAGAGTTATACAGCCATGTGCGCGTGCGTTATGTTTCATCTGAAGAGTTCACAAACGACTTTATTAACTCTATCCGCGATGACAAAGCTTCAGCTTTCCAGCGCCGCTATAGAGATTTGGATATTTTGATTGTTGATGACATTCAATTCTTAGAAAATAAAGAGCGCACACAGGAAGAGTTTTTCCATACATTCAACACTTTGTATAACGCTAATAAGCAGATTGTTATTTCTAGTGACCGTGCACCAAAACAACTAACAACCTTGGAAGATCGTTTGCGTAGCCGGTTTGAGTGGGGGTTGATTACCGACATTCAACCACCAGAACTTGAAACCCGTATCGCCATTCTGCGTAAAAAAGCTGCACAAGATAAATTAAATGCACCTGACGATGTTTTGGAATATATTGCTAGCAAGATTTCAACAAACATTCGCGAACTTGAAGGAGCTTTGATTCGCGTAACTGCATTTGCTTCTTTAAATCGTCAGAGCGTTGATCTTTCGTTGGCTGAAATCGTTCTTAAAGATTTAATTCCAAACGAGGGTAACCCGGAGATAACCGGCGCCACCATCATGGCCCAAACCGCGGTGTATTTTTCCTTGACCATTGATGATTTATGTGGAACCTCCAGATCTCGGGTTTTAGTAAATGCCCGCCAGATTGCTATGTACTTATGCCGTGAGTTAACCGAGCTCTCACTTCCAAAAATCGGCCAAACATTCGGCGGGCGCGACCATACGACGGTTATGCACGCCGACCGAAAGATCCGTCAATTAATGGCTGAGCGCCGGTCGATCTATAACCAGGTCACCGAGCTCACCAACAGAATCAAACAACAGGCCCGATAAGCACTACAAAGGATAGAAATGTCCGATTTGCCATTCTTTACCCCCAGTTGGGGATAATCTGTGGATAACTGTGGATGAAGCGGGTTTTGTTGGGGATAACTAGCCCGCGCGTGCGGGCCAAAGAGAGGGAGGGGCACGTGATAACCACAGCTATTCACAGATGTGCCCTTGTTTTCCACACCGTGCAGGGTGGCAATAAAGGCTTTGAGCAGGGCTTTTCTGGCTTACCCACAGGTGTTGTCTCTGGTTACTACGACTACCTTTATATATATAGATCTAGATGTGAAACGAACCTTTCACTGAATTGGGGCACAAGATGAAATTTACAGTTGATCAATCTGTATTAGTTGATGGAGTTAATTGGGTTTCCCGAAGTCTTTCCACTCGACCAATTAAAACCGAGCTCCTTGGAATAGTTATCGACGCAACCGGAGATCAAATTTATTTATCCGCCTCAGATTTAGAGACTGCAAGCAAAGCCCACTTCCCAGCAGAGATTAAAGAGACTGGAAAAGTTTTAGTTCCTGGACGCCTTTTAGCTGAAATATCCCGATCGCTACCTAATAAACCAATTGTTTTCACATTGGAGGGAACGCGTGTTTTAGTAACGAGTGGAAGCGCAAAATTTACGCTTCCAACGCTGTCTGTAGATGAGTATCCAAATCTTCCAGAACTACCAGACACAACAGGGGTTATACCAGGTGATGTTTTTTCAACAGCTGTCGCACAAGTAGCAATAGCTGCAGGTCGAGATGATTCCCTTCCAACTCTTACCGGCGTACATATCGATATTGACAAAGACACAATTACTTTAGCTGCAACTGATCGTTACAGATTAGCAGTGCGAGAAATTCAATGGCAGCCAACCACACCAAATATCGCTACATCTGCACTTTTGCGCGCACGCACCATCGCTGACGCTGCTAAATCTTTAACCGGAACTAAAAATATATCGGTTTCTTTTGCCCCGGCATCTAGCAATGATCGCTTAGCTGGTTTTGCTAGCGATGGAAAAACTATGACGTCAAGAATGCTAGATGGAACATTTCCTCCGTATCGACACTTACTACCGCAAGAGGTAACAACCACAGCATTGATTGAGGTTGCAACTCTTCTTGATTCTGTGCGCCGTGTTGCATTAGTTACCGACAAAACAGTTCCGCTGCGCCTTGATTTCAACAACAATTCACTGTCCCTTGAAGCGGGAGCTGGAGAAGAAGCACAAGCTACCGAAGCGATTGAAATTCTTTTAACAGGTGAGCCAATTTCAATCGCATTCAACCCGGTCTTTTTAGCTGATGGGTTAAGTGCGGTTGGTACGAAGTTTGTGCAAATATCTTTCACTGGCGCAAATAAACCAGCGATCCTTATGGGTAAGAGCGACAAAGATGGATCTTTGATCGAAAACTACCGTTACTTGCTCATGCCCATGCGTTACGCCTCATAACCCACAGATACTCATGCGCATTAATAAGTTGGCACTCACCAACTTTCGTTCGTACCCAACACTAGAGCTAGCATTTGAGCCAGGGGTTGTAACTTTTATCGGCGACAACGGTTCTGGCAAAACCAATATTGCTGAGGCTTTAATTTATCTTTCTTTTCTTTCTTCTCACCGAGTTTCACATAACGTCCCTTTAATTTCATTGGGTGCACAACAAGCAATTATTCGCGCTGAGATCGAACGTGATGATAGAACACTCACTGTTGATTTAGAGATCAATACAAACAAAGCCAACAGAGCTCAATTGAACGGAAACCCAACACGAAGCCAACGAGAAATATTGGGGGCTTGCCAGATAGTTTATTTCTCACCTGAAGATTTAGATTTAGTGCGCGGTGAACCAGGGGACCGCCGGAATTTTCTTGATCGACTATTAATTACTCGAAGCCCCCGACTAGCTGGGGTAATTGCAGATTATGAGCGCGTAGTTAAACAAAGAAACGCATTATTAAAAACACGGGCATCACAAAACGCCCTAGTGCCGTGGAATGAGCAATTTATATCGCTGGCGGCTCAATTAACGGCTGAACGCATTGCTTTAATCGATGCATTAAATCCATGGGTTGAGAAGAACTACGCGTATTTAAATGAGGTTAAACGCGCCTCCATTTCTTATAAGTGCAATACCGAAGGCGTTGGAGTTGATGTAGAAAAAAACATAACTGCACTTAACGCAAAACTAGAAGAAGTTATGTATCAAGAAATAGAGCGAGGGGTTTCATTAATCGGACCCCACAGAGATGACCTACATTTACAACTTGGCGATTTTCCAGCTAAAGGTTATGCCAGCCATGGCGAATCATGGTCGATGGCTATCTCGCTTCGAATCGGCTCCTTTAATTTATTAAAGAGTGAAAGCTTTGAACCCATTCTGATTTTGGATGACGTCTTTGCAGAGCTAGACACATCGCGCCGCCAAGCTTTATTGTCAGTGACCTCTATTGCTGAACAAACAATTATTACGGCGGCAGTTGAGAGTGACTTACCGTCAGAGTTACTCACTCAAAGGTTTTACGTGACACCCGGCCATGTCAGAAAAGGTGCGAGTTAATGGAAAGACGCGATCTTGCACTCGATCTTTTTAAGAGTTTTAAAACCTCCGTCATAAGAAAAACCCATACACCAGCACCAACCCAAAGAACCGGACAACCCGGAGACCCAGAACTAATTGGCGGGGTGTTAAATAATTTAATCTCAGAGCGAGAGTGGGATAGCGGTTTGGCCGAGGGAAACTTATTTATAACGTGGTCAACGATCGTTGGAGTTGACATCGCTGCGCATGCGACCCCCATCTCAATAATGGATGGGGTTTTAACAATTCAAACATCCTCCAGCGCGTGGGCGACACAGTTATCTCTAGTTGCAAACACCCTGCTAGAAACCATCACCAATGACCCCTCAGGTGTGACGATCACCAAACTGGTCTTTATTGGCCCCCAGGCCCCCAGCTGGAAAAAAGGCATCCGCACAATTCGCAACGCCCGCGGCCCTCGAGACACCTACGGTTAAGCAATCTAATAGGAACCCTCACCTATAGGCTCTTCGTTCGGCTATACCCACACACAAGGCTTTTATTGGCTATTTCTGCACGCCATTTACCACTAGGATAAACGCATACGATGGGGAATATCCCCATAATGAGCCTTTAGGGGCTTTTTGAGAGCATGAAGACAGAAGGGGTGCCGTGGCCGAAAACTCCTATAACGCCAGCGCCATCACTGTCCTTGAGGGGCTAGAGGCGGTTCGAAAGCGCCCTGGAATGTATATCGGCTCCACCGGTGAGCGCGGCCTACACCACCTGGTTTATGAAGTTGTTGATAACTCGGTCGATGAAGCCCTAGCCGGCTACTGCAATGAGATCAATATTTCTTTGATGGCCGATGGCGGAGTTGAAGTTATTGATAATGGACGCGGAATTCCAGTTGATATACACCCTGTTGAAAAGAAGCCAGCGCTAGAAGTTGTACTTACTGTTTTACACGCAGGTGGAAAATTTGGAGATAGCGGTTACTCAGTTTCAGGTGGCTTGCATGGAGTTGGCATCTCAGTTGTAAACGCATTAAGCACCGACTTATCAGTTGTTGTCCAACGCGACGGAAATTTTTGGTATCAAGATTACAAACTAGGTGTACCGACCGCGCCAGTTAAAAAAGGTGACACGTCAGAAAAAACTGGAACAACTGTTCGCTTCTGGCCATCGAAAGAGATTTTCGAAACAACCGATTTTTCTTTTGAAATTCTTTCTACCCGTTTTCGCGAGATGGCATTTTTAAACAAAGGGTTAATTTTAACTCTCACTGATTTACGAGCAGGTCACGTAGATGAAAAAGGCGAACAACTAACAGTTCGATATCAATACCAAGGTGGTATCTCCGATTTTGTTCGCCACCTAAATTCAACTCGTGGAGAAACCCATAAATCGGTTATCTCTTTCGCATCCGAAGATAAAAAGAATCAGATTGCCCTTGAAGTATCAATGCAATGGAACGCTGGTTTCAGTGAATCTGTTTACACTTTTGCAAACACCATTCACACACATGAAGGTGGGGCACACGAAGAAGGTTTTAGAACCGCACTAACATCAGTAGTTAATAAGTTCGGCGAAGAACAAGGTTTTATACGTAAAAAAGAAGATCGCCTTACTGGTGACGACGTACGTGAAGGCCTAACTGCCATCGTCTCGATTAAATTAACAGATCCTCAATTTGAAGGACAAACTAAAACCAAATTAGGCAATACGGCAGCCAAAACCTTTACCCAGAAGGTCGTTAATGAAGAGCTAACTACTTGGTTTGAGCAAAATCCTTCCGAAGGTAAAGATATTGTTAGAAAAAGCATTGATGCCGCAGCCGCACGAGTTGCAGCTCGCAAAGCCCGCGACTTGAGCCGCAACCGCAAAGGTTTACTCGAAGGACGCGGCATGCCAGGAAAATTAGCTGACTGCCAATGGACAGATCCAGAAAAGTGCGAGCTCTACATCGTCGAAGGTGACTCAGCGGGTGGTTCAACAAAAGGTGGACGGGATTCACGCAATCAAGCAGTGCTTCCAATCCGCGGAAAAATATTAAATGTTGAAAAAGCTCGCATTGACCGCGTACTACAAAACAATGAAGTGCAAGCGTTAATTACTGCGCTTGGTACCGGTGTGCACGATGATTTTGATATTGCAAAACTGCGCTATCACAAAATTATTTTGATGGCCGACGCTGATGTCGATGGACAACACATTCGCACGCTTTTGTTAACACTTCTCTTCCGTTTCATGCGCCCACTTATTGAAAACGGATTTGTTTACTTTGCACAGCCCCCACTATATAAATTGAAGTGGGGCGGTAAAGATCCAGTCGAATATGCATTCAGTGATCGCGAACGCGATGGAATGATTCAAATCGGATTAGACAACGGCAAGCGTCTTCCAAAAGAAGATGGAATCCAACGTTTTAAAGGTTTAGGCGAGATGCCCGCTAAAGAGTTGTGGGATACCACCATGGATCCAGAGCATCGCGTCCTTATCCGAGTTACTTTAGACGATGCTGCAGCTGCAGATGATTTATTCTCAGTGCTTATGGGAGAAGATGTAGAAAAGCGTCGCGCATTTATTCAGCGCAACGCTAAAGATGTTAGGTTCTTGGATATCTAATGGATGAATTAAACCCAAAGAATTTGGAGTCTTTCGACAAGATCGAGACCGTAGATCTTCAAGTCGAGATGGCCCGCTCCTATCTTGACTATGCGATGTCGGTTATCGTCGGTCGCGCCCTTCCAGATGTCAGAGATGGTCTAAAACCAGTCCATCGCCGCGTTTTATACGCGATGTACGACGCTGGATATCGGCCAGATAAGGGTTACTACAAGTCCTCTCGCATCGTCGGTGATGTTATGGGTAATTATCACCCTCACGGCGATGGTGCAATCTATGACTCTGTCGTTCGGTTAGCTCAACACTGGTCACTTCGTTACATGTTGATCGACGGTAATGGAAATTTTGGCTCACCAGGTAACGATCCGGCCGCAGCTATGCGTTATACAGAAGCACGTTTATCTCCCTTAGCTATGGAGATGATGCGCGATATCGATGAAGATACCGTCAACTTTGTTCCTAATTATGACGGCCGCTCACAAGAACCAACGGTTTTGCCAAGTCGTTTCCCAAACTTACTTGTTAATGGAAGCGCTGGAATCGCTGTTGGTATGGCAACAAACATTCCACCACATAATTTACGTGAAATTGGCGAAGCGGTTGTCTACACACTCGAGCACCCAGAATTAAAACAAGATGAGTTATTAAATGAACTTTTAAAGATTGTTAAAGGTCCAGACTTTCCTACTAAGGCGTTAATTGTTGGCCGTACTGGCATCGAAGATGCTTATCGCACAGGCCGTGGTTCAATCACAATGCGTGCTGTTGTACAAGTTGAAGAGATCAACAAGCGCACATGTTTAGTTATTAGCGAACTTCCATACCAAGTTAACCCAGATAACCTAGCCCTTAAAATTGCCGAGTTAGTTAAAGATGGAAAAATTAAAGGCATTGCCGATGTACGCGATGAAGGCAATGAGCGCTTAGGACAACGCCTTGTTATTGTTTTACAAAGCAGCGCGATTCCAAAAGTTATTCTTAACAATCTCTACAAACACACTCAACTACAAGACACTTTTGGCGCCAACATGTTGGCACTCGTTGATGGAGTACCACGCACACTTCGCTTAGATGAATTTATTCGTTACTACATTGAACACCAAATAGAAGTAATTGTCCGGCGCACAAAGTTCCGCTTAACTGAAAAAGAGCGCCGCGCGCATATTTTGCAAGGGTATTTAAAGGCTCTAGACGCCCTTGATGCAGTGATCGCCTTGATTCGCGCATCGACTACACCAGAAGAAGCCCGAACAGGTTTAATGAAACTTCTAGGTGTAGATGAAATCCAAGCCAATGCAATTTTAGATATGCAGTTACGACGCATCGCAGCGTTGGAGCGTCAAAAGATCAATGACGAATACGACGCATTAATGGCCGACATTGTTGAACTCAACGCAATCCTTATTAGCCCAGAAAAGCAGCGCGAGATAGTTAAGACCGAGCTTGTTGAATTAGTGACCAAATACGGGGACGAGCGCCGCACTCAGATCATTGCCAGCGAAGGAGATTTCAGCGCCGAAGATTTAATTCCAGACCAAGATGTGGTTGTAACAATTACACGTGGGGGATATTCAAAACGCACAATGGCAGATCTTTATCGATCACAACGTCGCGGCGGACGCGGTGTTAAAGGTGCAGCGTTGAAGGAAGATGATGTTGTCGACCACTTCTTTGTTGCCTCAACACATGACTGGTTATTATTCTTTACAAACCAAGGGCGTGTGTATCGCGCTAAGGTTCACGAACTTCCAGATGCCGGACGCGATGCGCGCGGACAACATGTTGCAAATTTGATGGCCTTTAAACCAGATGAAAAGATTGCCGAAGTTTTATCGCTGAAGGACTACACAATTTCACCGTTCTTGGTTCTTGCAACTAAAGGTGGTTTAGTTAAAAAAACTCCACTGGTTGAGTTTGATTCACCACGCACCGGTGGTTTAATTGCAATCGCGCTTAAACCCGGCGATGAAGTTGTCAGCGCATCTCTTGTAAACACCGACGACGAACTACTTTTGGTTTCGTCTAAAGGAATGTCACTTCGATTTACTGCCGATGATGAATCTCTGCGACCAATGGGTCGATCAACCAGCGGTGTTATTGGAATGAAATTCCGCCCAAATGACTCTCTCTTAACGATGGCGCGCATTGATTCAGAGTTAGCGGCACACTCATTTGTATTCACTGCAACCGATGGTGGCTTCGGTAAAAAGACTCCAATCGATGAGTATCGACTCCAGGGCCGCGGAGGCATCGGCATCAAAGCTGCGAAGATCGATGAAAATTCACGCGGAACCCTTGTCAGTGCCCTTGTATTGCGCGATGAGGATGAGGTTTTAGCGATTACATCGGCTGGAACTGTTATGCGAACCCCAGCTGCCGAGGTTCGACAGACTGGCCGCGACTCCATGGGTGTTCGTCTCGTCAATCTCGACGAAGGAGTCACCTTGGTATCAGTGACAAAAAACAGCGAAGATGAGATTTCCCCGAAAAGTTAGTATGGTTCACACCTGCAGTTGTAGGGCACTGATTCTCATTTTGGGAGTTAGCGAAGTTCAAGGTAACCTTGCGCTTCTGCATTAAAGAGTGATCTTTTATGCGGGCCTATAGCTCAGCCTGGTTAGAGCGCTTCCCTGATAAGG
>WLKQ01000038.1 GCA_009701185.1 Actinomycetota bacterium
CGCATGCTTGGCTTGAAGTAAGGGACGTGAATTAAATGAGAGTAAAACGTGGTGTTCACGCCGCTAAGAAGCGTCGTACAACTTTAGAGCGTGCCAGCGGTTACCGTGGTCAGCGTTCCCGCCTTTTCACAAAGGCAAAAGAGCAAGTTACGCACTCAATGGTCTATGCATTCAACGACCGTAAAGATAAGAAAGGTGACTTCCGTCGTCTTTGGATTCAACGTATTAACGCCGGTTGCCGTGCACACGGATTAACATACAACCGTTTCATTCAAGGTCTAAAGGCCGCAGGAGTGGAAGTTGATCGTCGTGTTCTTTCCGATTTAGCGACGAATGATCCAGCAACATTTAAGACTCTTGTAGATGTAGCTCGTAAGAGCCTCATCTCTGCTTAATAGTTCACATGATTGAGAGCCTTAACTCGCCACATATAGCGCGAGTTAAGGCTCTTATTTCATCTAGGGGAGTTAAAGAGCGCAAGACATCAGGTGAATTTGTAGCCGAAGGTTTGCAGTGTTTTCGAGAAGCCATCGTTTCAAAAGATGGACCAAAAATTCAAACGCTTTATTTAACACCCACGGCACGAGTCAAGGTTGATGAGCTCACCGATCTTTCATTGATTAATACCTTTGATGTCACCGATGAGGTCATGAAGGCCATGAGTGAGACCATCACCCCACAAGGTATTCTGGCAATTTGTTCGATACCTGCTCAGCAACTTCAGTCATTGCCACTAAATGGAAAACGAAGATTTATCTATTTGTCCGAGGTACAAGATCCAGGTAACGCCGGAACAATTCTTCGCTCAGCCGATGCATTTGGAATGGATGCGGTAATAACATCACCTGGTAGCGTCGATATGTATTCGCCTAAAGTTGTACGAAGTACAGCCGGATCGTTATGGCATATTCCGGTTTTCCAGGGAGTTGCATTGACTGAATTGCTGTCCGATCCACAACTTCACAGCTTTTCATTAGGCGCAGATGGAACGCAGTCGCTTTCATCGTTTTCTATTAAAGGTGACACCGTAGCAATCTTTGGAAATGAAGCGCGTGGATTATCGACGGGTCAATCCACTCTAGGCATTAAGACTGTGAGTATCCCAATGCCCGGTGATGCAGAGAGCCTGAATCTTTCAGCGGCAGCATCAATTGTCATGTATCACCTTGCAAATATGCAGGCTTCCTAAACTCACACCCGATAGACTCACACCTATGCAGCCCCAAGAAATAGCTTCGTGGATAGATGATGCCCGCAAGGCTTTCTCTGGTGCACCTGATTTAGATGCGCTCAAGATTGCACGGCTTGCACACTCTGGTGATAAGTCGCCAATCGCATTGGCATCCCGCGGGCTAGGCTCAATGTCACCTGATGATAAAGCAAGTTTTGGAAAGCTCATTGGTGAAGCTAAAGCTGCGATTACCCAAGCGTTAGCTACGGCAACAGCTCTTCTCGAGGCAGAACGTGATCGTAAAGTTCTTCTTGAAGAAGTCGTGGACATAACGTTACCGGTCAATCGCGCACATCGCGGGGGTCTCCATCCCATCTCTATTATTAAGAATGAAGTTTCAGATTTCTTCATTGAACAAGGTTTTGCGGTTGAAGAAGGACCCGAACTCGAATCTGGCTGGCTTAACTTCGATGCACTCAATATTCCAGCCGATCATCCTGCTCGTACCATGCAAGATACTTTCTTTGTTGAACCTATCGAATCCGGAATGGTTTTGCGGACCCATACATCTCCCGTACAAATTCGCACGATGTTGACACAAACCCCACCTATCTATGTCATTTGTCCGGGTCGTACATTCCGTGCCGATGAACTCGATGCTACGCATAGTCCTGTTTTTCATCAGGTAGAAGGTTTAGTTATTGATAAAGGCATCACGATGGCGCATTTAAAAGGAACGTTAGATAACTTCGCTCGTCACATGTTTGGTCCCGACGTCACAACGCGTCTGCGTCCCTCATTCTTTCCATTCACGGAACCAAGTGCCGAGGTGGATATTTTCTTTAACAATCGTTGGATCGAATGGGGCGGTTGCGGAATGGTTAACCCTAAAGTCCTAGCGACGTGTGGAATAGATACCGATGAATACAGCGGCTTTGCTTTCGGTATGGGGCTAGAGCGCACACTTATGGTGCGCCATGGCATCACCGACATGCACGATATTGTTGAAGGCGATCTACGCTTTACTCGCCAATTTGGAGTTGGTCTCTAATGCGCGCACCTTTATCGTGGATCAAAGAGTTTGTAGATATCCCTCAAGCAATTACGGCAGATCAAATATCTGATGGCCTCATTCGTGTTGGTTTTGAAGTCGAAGAGATTATTTACCAAGGTCTTGATGTAACCGGTCCACTCAAGTTTGCTGAAGTGGTGTCTATCGAAGAGATTACTGAATACAAGAAGCCCATTCGTTACGTAGGAATCGATTGTGGAGAAGGCCAAACACGCTTTGTAATTTGCGGTGCAACTAATTTTGTAGTGGGTGATGTCATTGTGGCAGCTCTTCCCGGAGCAGTGCTTCCTGGAGATTTTCAAATTTCTGCGCGAGAGACTTACGGCAAAGTCTCAGACGGGATGATTTGTTCAAGTCGAGAACTAGGCATCAGCGACGAACACGCTGGAATTATGGTTCTGCCAAAAGATAGCGTTGTAATTGGTGATGACGCGATTGAAGGCTTACAAATAAATGATGTGATTTTCGATGTAGCAGTTAACCCAGATCGTGGCTATGCATTGAGTATTCGTGGCATAGCTCGCGAGGTTGCTGGCGCACTAGGTTTGGCTTTTACTGATCCAGTTGATGCGCTGCGCGATTTAACTTTCATTGATACTGGAAAAGGAGTAAGCGCAACAATTGCTGATCCAGCCACCGCGTCCGTTTTTTACCTACGTACATTGTCTAATTTTGACCCTACGGCGACTACACCTATCTGGATGCGCAGGCGTATAGAGAAGATGGGCATGCGTTCGATCTCCCTGGTAGTTGATATTACAAACTATGTCATGCTCGAACTTGGACAACCCTTGCACGCCTTTGATAAGTCAAAGATCAAAGGCGGTTTAACAATTAAACGTGCTGGCAAAACTGGTGCATTCACTACATTGGATGGACAGATTCGAACATTAGATCCTGATGACTTAATGGTTGTTGATGATGAGCAACCACTTGCACTCGCTGGAACTATGGGCGGGGCATTTTCGGAAATTACTGAATCGACTACGGATATTGCTTTAGAAGCCGTACGTTTTGACCCTGTCTGCATTGCTAAGAATTCGCGTCGACACAAACTTTCATCAGAGGCATCAAGGCGTCTAGAGCGAAGTGTTGATCCGTCACTAGCTCAGTTTGCCTCAGCACGTTTTGTTCAATTGCTGACTGCGCACAGCAGTGCTGCGCATGTAGCAACGGTCATCGCAGGAGAGCCAGTATTTCCTGCGCGCGTAAGAATTAATCCAGAGTATGTCTCCAAAACTGTTGGCTTTGAAATCACTCCTTCACAGATAGCTCAAGTATTGCGAACCATCGGTTGTGAAGTCGATGAGAAGAGCTTTGAAATTGCGCCTCCATCATGGCGACCAGACCTATTGCATGCGGCCGATTTTGCTGAAGAAGTAGCGCGCATGCTGGGTTACGACAAAATTCCGTCTATTTTGCCACCCCGGCCTCTACACGCCTCACTCACGTCAACACAAAAGCGTCGCCGCGCAGTCGCGTCCATGCTTGCAAGTAGAGGGTTAGCAGAAGTTCAGAGTTTTCCTTTTACTAATCAAGCCACCATTGATGCGATGGGATTTGTCGGGGAGCGAGCAGCAACATATAAATTAGCAAACCCAATGTCAGAAGAGTTCCCACTAATGCGAGTTCATCTAGTCCCGGGATTAATCGAAGTCGCACAACGCAATATCAGTCGCGGCGCTAAGGATTTTGCAATTTTTGAGATGGGCTCGATTTTCCGAAGTTCGCAAAAATTGGAAGCTGCCATTTCTCCGGATTTAGCTAAGCGCCCCGATCAAAAAATTATTGAAAAGATTTTCGCAAGTGTTCCTAATCAGGGTTACCACGTAGCGGGATTACTTGTTGGCAAAGTTGAGAACGAAAATTGGCAGGGCAAGTCACGGGCATACAATTGGCAAGATGCAATTGCATTGGCCCAAGACGTTGTTTCACTTTGTAACCTTGAGTGGACAATTGCGCGTTCAGATTTAGCTCCTTGGCACCCGGGTCGTTGCGCCGAACTGATAGTTAACGGCACAGTTGTTGCCCATGCTGGCGAACTCCACCCGCGAGTTGTTGCCGCTTATGGTCTTCCTGAAAGATCTGTGGCTTTTGCAGTAGCACTGAGCGCACTTCCTGAATCATCTTTAGTTAATCCCACTACTGTCGGCACAATGCCTGCGGCCGTTCAAGATGTTGCACTTATTGTCGATGCCAGGGTTAGTGCAGCTGAAGTGACCACCGCGCTGCGTGAAGGTGCTGGAGATTTACTAGAGTCCATCACGCTCTTTGATCGCTACGACAAGATTGGCGACGGCAAAGTTTCTCTGGCTTTTACGCTCGTATTTAGAGCTGCAGACAGAACACTGACAGGTGAGGAAGTCTCAGCCATGCGTGAAGCTGCGACCGCTGTGGCCGGTAAAAAACTGGGGGCAGTCGTACGTACCGCATAAATATGCAGCGACTTGCATATTTATCTATCTAGCCTTATGCTGGAGCCATGAAAACGGCGGTCATTGGCGGAAGCGGTTATGCCGGGGGAGAGCTCCTTCGCTTACTGGCAGTTCATCCCTTTTTTCATGTCATCAACGTGAGCGCGCATACCAATGCTGGCGAAGCAATCACCTCTGTGCACCCACACCTTCAAAGTTATGCCGGCAGAACCTTTGACACAGTTGAGTCAATCGATTTTTCTGCCATTGAATTATGTTTTCTAGCGCTCCCGCACGGTGAATCCGCAGCGCTTATTGCAAAGATTCCAACGGATGTAAAAATAGTCGACTTAGGCGCCGATTTTAGATTAGAAGATTCATCGAAGTGGGAAAAATATTATGGTGGCAATCATGCAGGTGCTTGGGTTTATGGCTTACCTGAACTTTGCGAGGGTCAACGCGAGGCAATCTCTAAGGAGACGAGAGTTGCAAATCCGGGCTGCTATGCAACTTCAATTTCTTTAGGAGTAGCACCTGCCGTAGAAATCATCGATGTTTCTGACATAGTTGTTGTTGCTGCGTCCGGCACAACTGGTGCAGGACGAAACGCAAAGATTAATTTGATCGGTAGTGAAGTAATGGGCTCTCTTACCTCGTATAAGTTCGGGGGAGTCCATCAGCACACGCCAGAGATTGAACAGGCTTTAGCTGCACTTTCTGGCAAAAATGTAAAAATATCGTTCACTCCGATTCTTGCACCTATGCCACGAGGAATTCTTTCAACAATTACTGCCAAGCTCATTGCTCCACTAACTACTGAATCTGCCCATGCAGTTTTTAGCAAAGCATACGAGAATGAATATTTTGTCGATGTCTTACCACTTGGTCAGATGCCTAAGACTGCGGCGCTAACTGGCAGCAATAAAGTACAGATACAGGTGGCCGTTGACGAGCACACTAATCGTTTAATTATTAGTGTGGCAATTGATAATTTAGGTAAAGGTGCAGCAGGTCAAGCGATTCAGAATGCTAACTTGATCTGCGGTTTACATGAAGGCGCAGGACTATCGGCAGATGGTCTCGGAGCATGAAACTCCCTTCAGGTTTTCGCGCCGGTGCAGTTGCTGCTGGTCTCAAAAGTAGTGGTGCGCTGGATTTAACTATTATCGAAAATCAAGGACCTCACTTTAATTGTGCCGCGGTTTTTACTTCAAATAGAGTTGTTGCTGCTCCGGTCATCTGGTCACGCCAGGTAACACGCGGAGGAGTTGTTCGCGCAGTCGTACTTAATTCAGGCGGTGCCAATGCCTGCACCGGTCCACAAGGTTTTGCCGATACTCACACAACTGCAGAAATTGCGGGCGAACTTTTATCCATTTCAGCTGGCGAAGTCGTCATTTGTTCCACTGGATTAATTGGCGAACTTCTACCAATGGAGAAAATTTCACAAGGACTTCATCACATCGTTCCTAATCTTTCTGGGGATACTTTAGATCTAGCTGCCCAAGCAATCATGACGACCGATACGGTTCCTAAAATTGCATCAGTAACGAGCTATGGAATTGAGATGACTGGAATCGCTAAAGGCGCTGGAATGTTAGCTCCAGCACTTGCAACAATGCTTTCTGTTGTTATGACCGATGCCATCATCGGAGAAAATGCGCAGGAAATATTTACAC
Source organism: Actinomycetota bacterium (assembly GCA_009701185.1). GTDB lineage: Bacteria > Actinomycetota > Actinomycetes > Nanopelagicales > Nanopelagicaceae > Planktophila. The sequence goes on from WLKQ01000038.1 coordinate 6,337, forward strand.
GCGCTACGAACCGAACTTTTAATCGAATCGATTCAGATGGTTGCACGTCTACTAATGACACCGTACTTCTCATGGCATCTGGGGCATCTGGTGTAACTATTAATGATGCACAATTAGAAGAAGTTTTGATGGACGTTTGTGGATCCTTGGCCGGTCAGTTAATCGCCGATGCCGAAGGTTCAACCAAAACGGTTTCGATCAATGTTCACCATGCATATAGCGAATCAGACGCTGTCGAAATTGGACGAGCCTGTGCTCGCAACAATCTCCTTAAGGCTGCAATATTTGGAGGAGATCCGAATTGGGGGCGTGTATTAGCTGCTGTGGGCACCGCTAACGCGCAGATCGACCCATTAACAATCGATGTGAGTCTTAATGGTGTGAAGGTCTGCTTTGACAGCGCCCCTTTTGGAGATAAATCCACTGTAAGTTTTGATGAGCGTCTTGTGGTCATCGATATAGATATGAAGGTTGGAGATTCGTCGGCCGTCATTCTGACTAACGATTTATCACATGACTACGTTCATGAGAACTCGGCGTACTCAACATGATTGTCATAAAATTTGGCGGACATGCCATGAGAGATGAAAATGGGAGCTTCTCAGCTGCGATTAAGTCCGTAAGAGAAACAGGCGAGAAAGTAATCGTGGTACACGGCGGTGGCCCACAAATAGATACCGCGCTTCATGAGGCTGGGATTGTTAGCGAATTTGTAGGTGGATTTCGAGTGACAACGCCACAAATTCTTGCCGTAGTTGAAAGCGTGCTGTGTGATGACGTAGGTCCGGCAGTAGCACAACAGCTAAAAACAAGCGGAGTTTCGGCTATCTCGATTTCTGGCCGCAGCTTTCCAACATTGATCTCGATTAGGAAACAAGTACTAGTGGATGGCTCAATTGCAGATTTAGGGTTAGTCGGTGATGTTGTGCACGTTCAGACACAGGATATCGAGCGGATTTTAGATCAAAATGCTGTTCCGGTTATTTCACCTTTGTCGGCAGATCGAGATAGCGACAGCGGATTAAATGTCAATGCTGATTTAGCAGCTGCCGCAATTGCAGGAGCTCTAGATGCGAGTGTCTTAATTATCATGACAGATGTGCCTGGGATTTATAGAAACTGGCCAGATAAAGATTCTCTAATTGAATCAATCTCTTCTAAGGAACTAGATGCAATGAAATCTACTTTTGTTGGCGGCATGGCGCCAAAAGTACAAGCAGTTCTCGAAGCCATTGCAAGTGGAGCAAAAGCCGTACGCATCATTGATGGTACCGATGCAGCGAGCTTCCAAAACGCACTTGCCGGACACGGCGGAACGTTGGTGAGCGCATGAAAAATAGCAACTACTTAGATCGCTGGAATGACGTTATTCAAAATAACTACGGCACACCAGCATTAGCCCTTGTCAAAGGAAAAGGGATAGTAGTAACCGATGCTGATGGCAAGAAGTATTTAGATTTCCTGGGTGGCATCGCGACAAATGTTCTTGGCCACGCTCATCCAGCTATTGTTAAAGCGGTCTCACAACAGATCAACACACTTGGCCATGTTAGTAATTTTTATGCGCATCCACATGTTGTTGAGCTGGCAGAGAAATTAAAGAGTTTTACTGGGGATTCTGATGCAAAAGTTTTTTTCGCTCAATCAGGGGCTGAGGCTAACGAGGCTGCGCTCAAGCTATCCCGCCGTACTGGTCGATCTCGTGTTGTTGCTACTCAAGGTGCATTTCATGGTCGAACGATGGGTGCGCTCTCTTTAACCGGTCAACCATCCAAACGTGAACCTTTTCTTCCACTGCTTAAAGGTGTCAAACATGTCGCATATGGCGATTTAGAGGCGATGCGCCGTGCAGTTAATAGAAAAACTGCGATGGTAATAATTGAACCAATCATGGGGGAAGCCGGCGTCATTGTTCCGCCGCCTGGATATCTCCAAGGGCTTCGTGAAATTTGTGACACTACCGGAGCACTTTTGGTTGTTGATTGCATTCAAACAGGAATGGGACGCACGGGGGATTGGTTTGGCTACGAATACTCTGGGATAACTCCAGATGTAATTACGCTCGCAAAAGGCTTAGGTGGCGGATTACCACTCGGCGCAATGATTGCTCTTGGTGCTTCTGCCTACTTATTCCAACCTGGAGATCACGGCTCCACATTCGGTGGAAATCCCGTAACTACAGCAGCAGCTTTAGCTGTCATTAAAGTTATTGAAAAAGAAAATTTGCTGCTCGCAGCAGTAAAACATGGAAATTATTTGCTGCAGGAAATTGCACAAATGCAAGGAGTCAAAGAAGTAAGAGGAGCCGGTCTATTAATCGGCATCGAGTTTGATTCAGAGATTGCCGCAAAAGTCATGATCGATATGCGTGCACATGGAGTCTTGATCAATGCTGCGACTGCAAATACGGTTCGTATCGCACCAGCTCTCAATATTTCCGCAGCGCAAGTTTCTAAATTTGTTGAAATCCTTGGGAAGGTGCTCAGTGATGTCAAATAATGCAACGAGTGTTTCGGCGCGTAGAGCGCGTGCAATTGCTCTGATCCAATCTGGATTAGTTCATTCACAATCTGATTTAGTTTCCCTGCTTAAGAAATCAGGATTCCCAGTCACGCAAGCAACAGCAAGTCGGGACTTAGAAGAGATTGGCGCGGTTCGCGCTCGTGCGAAAAATGGTGAGTCGATTTATCAAATACAAGATAGCTCTGATGACGCACTCTCTCGCATCACACCTATGCCTTCGCGATTAATTCTCTCGGTAGATCACAGTGCAAATTTGGCCGTCATTCATACCCCACCAGGTGCTGCTCAGTTCCTTGCAAGCTCACTCGATCACGCTCACTTGACCGGCGTAATTGGAACGATTGCAGGCGACGACACGATTATCCTTGTATCCAAAAAAGCCACCGGTGGGGCTCAATTAGCGAAAGAATTGCTCACATACGCAGGAACTAACGTAGGGAAAAAGTAGATGGCACTCTGGGGTGGGCGATTTTCACAAGGCACGGCCGACACGGTCTTTGCCCTTTCCCGTAGCGTGCATTTTGATTGGCGACTAGCTCCCTACGACCTTCGTTCTTCATTAGCCCATCTATCAGTTCTAGAATCCAGCGGCCTTCTAGAAAAGAGTGACGCTGCAGCGATTAAAGCAGCCCTAAAGGAGCTTGCCTCAGAAGTAGAAAGCGGGGCATTTACTGCCAACGCAGACGATGAGGATGTGCATAGTGCCTTAGAGCGTGGACTCAACGAAAAATTGGGAGTAATTGGCGGCGCATTGCGTGCTGGTCGTTCTAGAAATGATCAAGTCACTACCGATCTTCGACTTTTTTCTATTGATCATATGCTTGAGATTGCTCGACAGTTAACGTTGCTTCAAATTGCACTATTAGAAAAAGCAGAGGAGTACGTCAACGACAGCGCTCCAGGCTTTACCCATATTCAACACGCGCAGCCAGTCTCATTTGGCCATGAGCTAGCCAAGCATGCACATGCATTTGCGCGTGACTTAGATCGAATAAATGATTGGTTATCTCGCACGTCAGTGAGTTCACTAGGTGCTGGCGCACTTGCCGGATCATCCTTACCACTGGATCCAAAAACTACCGCTAATGATTTAGGTTTCAGCTCAGTTTTTGCCAATAGCATCGACGCAGTTAGCGATCGAGATTATGTTGCTGAAGCTCTCTTTATATTCTCACTTGTTGGAGTACATCTTTCACGTATTGGTGAAGAGTGGAGTCTGTGGGCATCGACCGAGTTCGCCTGGGCAAAAGTTTCAGATTCATACTCAACTGGCTCATCGATTATGCCGCAGAAGAAAAATCCCGATATGGCCGAACTGGCTCGTGGAAAATCTGGTCGCTTGATTGGAAATTTGGTTTCGGTTTTAACCATGCTCAAGGCTTTACCTTTCGCTTACAACCGCGATCTTCAGGAGGATAAGGAGCCTTTGTTCGATAGTGTCGATACGTTGCTCTTAGTCTTACCGGCAATCACCGGGATGATTGCAACAACAGATTTTGATCGTGAAAAAATGTCACTTGCAGCTCCTATGGGTTACTCCTTAGCGACTGAGATTGCAGATTACTTGGTTCTAAAAAAGATTCCATTTGCACAAGCACATGAAGCCGCTGGAAAGTGCGTCGCGCTGTGCGAAAAGGATGGAAGAGGGTTACATCAACTCAGCGATTCAGAGTTGGCGAGTGTTCATCCGGCTCTCGATGCTGGTGTCCGTGCGGTTTTGACAGTCGATGGAGCTCTGAACTCTCGGACTACGCACGGAGGAACAGCCCCGGATTTAGTGGCTGCACAAATTAGCCTTGCATTAAAAATTAATTCCGGCACTATGGCAACAATTACCAGCGCCCAAGCGCATTTTTCAGAGATGATGAGCGCATGAATCTAATCGAAGATCTACGCTGGCGAGGCTTAGTGGCCCAATCCACCGATGAAGCCGCGCTGCTTGAATCGTTGAAGAAACCGATCACGTTATACATCGGTTTTGATCCAACTGCTCCTTCGCTGCATGTTGGCAATTTAGTTGTTCTCCTGGTTCTTCGCCGCTTCCAATTAGCAGGTCATAATCCGATCGCGTTAGTTGGGGGAGCCACTGGATTAGTTGGGGATCCCAGCGGAAGAAATGACGAGCGAATCCTTAATAGCAATGAGGTTGTAGAAGAATGGGTCTCACGTATTCGCAAGCAGGTAGCAGCGTTTTTAGATTTTGAGGCAGATAATAATCCAGCGTTAGTTGTGAACAATTTGGACTGGACTTCTCCTTTGAGTGCGATTGAATTCTTGCGCGATATTGGTAAACATTTTTCAGTCAATCAAATGCTAGCCAAGGATTCGGTATCTAGCAGATTAGAGGCCGGTGGTATTTCTTATACTGAGTTCTCGTATCAAGTTTTGCAGTCATATGACTATTTAGAATTATTTCGCAGAAACAACTGCACACTGCAACTTGGTGGCTCTGATCAGTGGGGAAATATTGTTGCTGGCTTAGATTTAATTCGTCGCGTAGAACAAGGAAGTGCGCATGCACTAACAGTTCCCCTGTTAGCAAAGGCTGATGGTACAAAGTTTGGAAAGACTGCCGGAGGATCGGTATGGCTTGATCCTGAGATGACTTCACCATATGCATTTTTTCAATTCTGGTTAAATACCGAAGACAAAGATGTGATTAATTTTCTTAAGGTTTTTTCCTTCTTATCTCACGCAGATATTATTGAGTTAGAAGTTGCACACACAGCTAATCCAGGATTACGCGAAGCCCATCGCGCACTTGCACGTGAATTGACAACCCTTGTACATGGTTCAGATACGACATCGCGGGTAGAAGCTGCCGCACGTGCGCTATTTGGACAAGGTGAACTCAGTGAACTAGATGAAAGAACTCTTGCCGGTGCTTTAGCTGAACTTCCACGAACAGTAATTTCTAAAGATCAAGAAATTCCAACGTGGGTTGACCTCTTAGCAGCAACTGGTGTCGTTGATTCGAAATCAGCTGCGCGTCGCATCGTTAAAGAGGGTGGCGCATATCTCAATAATGCGAAGATTTCGGGGGAGGACTTTGCACCTCAAAAATCCGACTTTTTATGCGGTAAATACGCGATTTTGCGAAAAGGCAAGCGCGATCTCGCCTGTGTTGAATTAGCTTAATTCTCTTAAAATCCACCTCAAAGCCTAGCCCGCTAGCGTTTTTTCACTACCCATAGAAACCTCTTTTAAGGCATGAGGCCGATTTGACCCCTCTTGTCCCCAGGGTTATAGTTACGCTCTTGCTGTGAAACGGACGATTTAGGCCGAACAGCATCGATCCTCACTTCTAGTCCTGATATGGCTCGGTTTGACCGTGCCCGTATCTATGGACTAGGTTTGGCGGTCTGCCCTGAAAAGCGGAAAGAGATTTCCGTGGAAACAGTGCGCATCCGTACCTTGAGAACTCAACAGCGTGCCATAAGTCAATGCAATATATGCCATCAAGTGGCTCTATTTGACATGCTTTCAATAGCGCAAAGTCAGTGTTTTACACTCACTTTTTGATAATACCCACGGCAAAACAAATACTTCAATGAGGTATGACTGTTAAAAGTTATACCCGTTGATTTCCTTTGGTAATAAGACAAAATAAACGTTAGTTTGTTTGTCTGTACGCCAGATAAAACTTTCTATGGAGAGTTTGATCCTGGCTCAGGACGAACGC
>WLKQ01000039.1 GCA_009701185.1 Actinomycetota bacterium
AAAGAAATCTTTCGTTACATCAATGCCTAACTGGCCACTGTAATTGGCACCCCAGCAGTAGGCAGCTCCACTTGCGATTACGCATGTGTGGCTTCCTCCAACAGACATTGCAGTGACTGTCTTTCCGGCAAGCACGCCCGTTGAAGTAACAGCAACGGGAATGTTGGAGTTTGTAGTCGATCCGTTTCCTAACTGGCCTTGGCCGTTATAACCCCAGCAGTAGGCAGCGCCACTTGCGATGGCGCAGGTGTGCTGAGATCCCACAGAGATTGCAGTAATAGTCTTTCCGGCAAGCACGCCCATTGAAATAACGGCAACGGGAACATTGGGGTTTGTAGTCGATCCATTTCCTAACTGGCCATTGCCGTTATAACCCCAACAGTAGGCAGCGCCACTTGCGATGGCGCAGGTGTGCTGAGATCCCGCAGAGATTGCAGTAATGGTTTTCCCAACAAGCGCGCCGGTTGTCGTAACAGCGACGGCACGATCAGAGTTTGCATAAGTGCTATTTCCTAGTTGACCGCTTCCATTTAGACCCCAACAGAAGGCAGAGCCGCTTGCGATGGCGCAGGTGTGCTGAGATCCCGCAGAGATTTCATAGGTTGTCCCATCAAGCAATAATGTATTAACGGTAGCAACGGGAACATTCGAGTTTGTAGTCGATCCATTTCCTAACTGCCCTCGTTCGTTATAACCCCAACAGTGGGCTGCGCCACTTGCGATGGCACAGGTGTAGTTCAATCCCGCAGAGATAGCAGTAATAGTCTTTCCGGCAAGCGTGCCTGTTGCGGTAACGGAAACAGGAATGGTGGAGTTTCCAGTTGATCCATCTCCTAGCAAACCATAGTAGTTAGCACCCCAGCAGTAAGCGGCACCACTTGCGATTGCGCAGGCGTGGTTCGATCCCGCAGTGATCGCAGTAATTGTCTTTCCGACGAGTATGCCTGTTGTGGTTATGGCAATAGGAACATTGGAGTTTGTAGTCGATCCATTTCCTAACTGGCCACTGCCGTTATATCCCCAGCAGTAGGCTGCGCCACTTGCGATGGCGCAGGTGAAGTTCGATTCCGCAGAGATAGCAGTAATAGTCTTTCCGGCAAGCGCACCTGTTGCGGTAACGGCAACAGGAACATTCGAGTTTGCAGTCGAACCATTTCCTAGTTGCATTTCGCCGTTATAACCCCAACAGTAAGCAGCACCACTTGCGATTACGCATGTGTGCTGAAGTCCAGCAGATAATGCTGTGATGGACTTTCCGCTGAGAACCCCGGTTGCCGTAACGGCAATAGGTGCATTGGAGGATGTAGTCGATCCATTTCCTAGCGCACCATAGTAGTTAGCGCCCCAACAGTAGGCTGCCCCACTTGCGATTGCGCAGGTGTGGTTAGATCCCGCAGAGATCGCGGTGACTGTCTTTCCGCTGAGAACCCCGGTTGCTGTCACGGCGGTGGGAGAATTTGAGTTTGTGTTAGTGGAATTTCCTAGCTGCCCATCGCCGTTTAATCCCCAGCAATAAGCAGCGCCACTTGCGATGGCGCAGGTGTGGTTTTCTCCCACAGAGATCGCAGTAACTGTCTTTCCGGTTAACGCATCTGAATCTGGTAAGTCGTATGGCATTGTTGCGCGCTCGGTACGTGTTCCGATTGCGCCCATCACTGCAACTTTTATGTCATCGGGTGCTGCTGATGCTGGTGCAGCTGGGATCGTTAACAAAGAGCTCACAACTAATGTGCTCAATACAAAGCGCAGGACAATGGTTTTTCTCATGGGGTAATCGAAGCAGAGAGAGTACAAAATATCTATAGAGTGGCAATAGGCGCGCTAGAGCATGTGTATTGCGGCGTATGGAGCCGCCTTCGGGAATCGAACCCGAGGCCTTCGCTTTACGAGAGCGACGCTCTACCGACTGAGCTAAGGCGGCGGAACAAGGGTGAGAGGCGTGAAGTTTGTATCTGGAATTAATCCAGGCGAACAACTCCATTAGGTGTCATCAAATGCACTGCAACAATTCCTGACTCGCCATCGTTTGTTGAGGGATTAACAAACTCAATGTCTGCTCCGCTCAATCCATCGAAAATTTCTGTCTTAAACCATGAGTCTGATAATTGATCAGGATCGGCAATCGTAATTTTCTCAATTGCAGCGACTGCTTTTCCATCTTGTGATGGATGATCAGCGGTTAACCATTGAATAAAAAATGGAAGTTGGCGAGAATCATTAATCTCATTAACGCCAATTTGCTTCCATTTAAGATCGGTACCATCGGGACGCGTGCGGTGACCTTCAATTGCGCTGCGTCCAAACTTCTCTTCAATCTTTGAAATATTCTCAGTTGCAAAAACCCAAGTGAGCCAACCGCCGCCTTCTTGTGCTTTCTTGCTAACAGCTTTACCCCATGGAGTTTGCTCTGTTGCAGGATGATCGAGCGGACATACAACTTCTATGTATTGACCGTTTTGTAAAGGTAATGTGAAGTTACGTGTACCAAAGCGTGGGTGCACGCCGCCATCAACAAAGGTGCTGCCAAGGCGCGAACCTAAGCGTTGAACTGTGTCGGCTAATTGATCATGGGATGTTACGTATGAGACATGGTCTAAGCGCATGGGTAAATCTTGCCCTATGCGCAGGGGTGCTTCTTACCATCGCAAGTCGCGTAGTTAGTGGGTGCAGACCAGATTTTTGGCGGGGAGCTCACCTGAAACTAGGTAGGTATCAACGGCCGTATCGGTGCAGACCGAGCCGCGTCCATACCCTGTGTGGCCCTCGCCATTGAGCGTAATTAAGCGTGAACCTGCGATGTATCTGGCTAGTCCTTGTGCCCAGGCATAAGGAGTGGCTGGATCTTGGGTAGTACCAATTACCAGAACAGGCGTCGCGGTTTTAGATATTCGCACAGTGTTTTGGTCGCTGCCGACTTCGTGGTTGTCTACAACATCATTTAGGGCATTACATGCAACACCGCTATAGGCAATGTAAGGACCAAATACTGGAGCGGCTGCAGCGAAATCTGCTGCGAAGGTTTGAATGTCTATATTGCTGCGAGTTTGATACCAATCCAAACACTCGATCACAATATTGGCATCATTTTGATTATCAATATAGGTGCCATCTGAATTTCGCCCACTGTAAGAATCGGCTAATTGAAGGAAAGTCGTACCATCGCCATCAATGGCCTCTTCAAATGCAATGCGAAGCTGCGGCCATCCACTTTGATTGTCATAAAGCGCCGATGCCATACCTGTAACAACTAACGATTGCGTTACTGGGCGATTGGGTGATTCTTTTGACGTTAACGGTGCTTGTGCAAGTTTTGCAAGAAAATCTACAAAGAACTGTGCGTTAACGGTTTTCGGCAGAGGACATGTTGCTCGCTTTAAACAGTGGTTCATGAAATTTGTTAGCGCGTTATCAAATCCCTTTGCTTGAACTACATTTTGATCATACGCTGACATCGTTGGATCGATTGCGCCATCTAGGACAAATCGGCCAACAGTTTCTGGAAAATATTGTGCATAAACGGTTCCCAAATATGTGCCATAAGAAAATCCCATGTAATTTAACTTTTTATCGCCTAATGCAATACGCAACGCTTCCATATCGCGCGCAGTATTGGTGGTTGTAAAACTGGCCAAGTGATCTGTCTGGGCAGCACAGCTGGTAGCAAAAGTTTGAGCATCGTTAATTAAGGTAGTGAACTCTTCCTGGTTGTCAGGCTTAGCATCACTTGAAAATGAGGCATCCTGTTGGGCATCACTTAGGCAGTGAATAGGGCTACTTTCGCCTATTCCACGGGGGTCAAAGCCCACAATGTCATATCTATCTAATACGTCGGGGTCGATCACGTATTGAGCTTCTAGCGCATATTTAATTCCGCTAACCCCAGGACCACCAGGATTAAGCACTAGTGATCCAAGGCGATCATGCTGATTAGGGTCTCGGAAACGGATGACTGCCATATCAAATGTTCCTTGTGATGCATCCTGATAATCAATCGGCAGCGTCATGGTTGCGCATTGGAAATACTTTTTGCACTTATGCCAGTCAAGGGTTGAAGCATCATTGGTTGCTGAAGGGAAAGGCTTGTCAGCTGCCTGGGTACAGCCAGTCAGAATTAATAACGCCGAGATAATTATGGCGAAAGTGCTGCGAGCACTTAGCGAGCTAATACGCACATTAATGCTTCGATAGTCAACAGAGGCGCAGCATTGTGACCCAGATTTGTACGTGCAGCCATAATTGCATTGATCTTATTTATAGTTGTGTGTGGTTTTGTTTTCTGCGCATACGATGTGATTTGTTCTTCTAACTCTTTATTAATCAAAGAATCAGTTGTGCCAGATTGCACCATCATCACATCGCGATAAAAAGTGGCAATGTCCAGCAGGGCGGCATCTAAACCATCACGAACCATTCGAGTATTGCGAGTCTTTTGTTCTTTTTCTAACTCTTTAATCGCTTTGCTGCCACCCGTTGCCATTCCACGACCTGTTGCACCTTTACCGTAAGCAAGAGATAAATCATCGATCTCGGTTTGATTGCGCTCTTCTGCAGCTTCATTTGCTTGCTCGGTTGCAAGATCTACCAACGTTTGTGCAGCGGCAAATGCCGATGAGATTCCATTGAGTGTTAATGGCAGCTTCATAATTGTGGTGCGGGTATTGCGAACAGCTTCGTTGTTAGCTAAATATCGAGCTCGGCCAATATGGCCTTGGCTTACGCGGGCAGCAAAGTCAGCCATCTGCGGGCTTATTCCATCGCGGTTTTGTAATACCTGGGCAACTGCACTGTTAGATGGTGTAACTAACTGCAAGTGGCGACAACGACTGCGGATAGTAGGTAGAACATCATGCAGAGTTGGTGCACACAATAACCACACGGTTCGATTGCCAGGTTCTTCAATCGCTTTCAATAAGGCGTTGGCTGCCGATTCAGTTAAGCGATCGGCATCTTCCATGACAACTACGCGCCAACCACCCATTGAAGGTGCCCAAGCAACACGCGCTAATAATTCGCGGACTTCATCGATTTTAATTGAGAGACCTTCAGTGCGAATGATCTCTACATCTGGGTGGGCACCATTTGCTGCGCTCTTGCACGCATTACATGTTCCGCACCCATTATTTGTACAGACCAACGCTTGAGCAAAAGCAACTGCCGCACTCGATCGTCCACTACCTGGTGGGCCTGTGAAAACCCATGCATGTGTCATGCTCTGGCTGGTTGATTCAGCAACAGCGTTTTTTATTATTTCGACGACGTGTTCTTGGCCAACTAAATTATCAAAAACGCTCACTTTTTAGGTGCAACCTTCTTTTTAGCAGTTGACCGTACAGCTTTTTCAACTGCGCGAATCGGACGCAGTAATAATGCGCCTTTATCTTCGCGTGCATTGCGCTTGAGCCCTGCAATTTCGCTGACACGTTTAATAATGTCGGTATGAATTTCATCAATACTTTGGTTGCCATCAATAATGATGTAGCGCTCAGGATCTAGAAGAGAAATCTGTAAGAACTCTTGGCGCACACGTTCGTGGAAGGCGAGCGGTTGTGATTCCAAGCGATCCTTGCTCTTGAGGCGGCCGAGGCCGATTTCTGCAGGTAAATCAATAACAATTGTCAGTGTTGGGAATAGTGATTCAGTTGCCCACCGTGAAATACGTGCGACTTCGCCAGGCTCCAATACACGCCCCGCACCTTGATAAGCGATTGATGAATCGAAGTAACGATCGCTGATAACAACCTCGCCGGCAGCAAGTGCAGGGCGAATGACACTAAATACATGGTGCGCGCGATCTGCGGCATACAAGAGAGCTTCTGCGCGCGGACTAATGTCACCCGTTGAATGTGACAGCAAAATCTTACGAATCTCAACACCTAAGTCACTGCCACCGGGTTCGCGCGATAGAACAACAGTTTCACCTTCTTGCTCTAACCACGCTTTAAGAAGTTTTGATTGCGTTGATTTACCAGTTCCTTCGCCACCTTCAAAGACAATAAAGATTCCTTTAGTAGGTGCGCCAGTAATGCTGCCTAGTTCACCTTTGATTGCATTTGCAATATCAGACCACAGTGAAACATTTGGGCGATCTTTCATCTGGTGATAAGAAACTGCTCCAATAAACGTTGCAATTAATCCGGCGATTAAAATTGTTACTGATGCACCGTTATAACTGACTTGGGTATTTTGAAACTTGAATGTGTGTTGACCAACTGCGGCGGCAATCAACGGAGCGATGGCAAGGACGCCTACTAAGACCACGCGGATCAAACTCTGTACGAAGGCAAAAGTTCGACCACGTACTTCATCGGCAACTTCCATACCTAGCATCGTGAAGCCAGTAACCCAACTAATTCCACTGAATGCACCAAGAACAACAACGATGAAGACGGCCAACACTAAGTTAGGGATTGCAGCTAATAGAACAAGGAAGAAGCCGGCAATAGTGAGAGAGGCTCCAAATAAGCGGCGGCGTGAGAACTGCGCGAAAAACTTAGGTCCAAAGGCGATTCCCGCAGCCAGCCCGCTAAATACAGCACCAAACAAAATACCGTACGCAGCTTCACCGCCGCCAAGATCGCCCACAAAAGTACGCGCTAAACCAATAACTGCCCCGGCGGCAACAAACGCACCGACCATTCCTACGACAAGGCCGCGAATAATCTTTGATCCGCTAACCGATTTCCAACCTTCAATCAGTGATTTAGCAATTCCAGAATCAGAGGATTTCTTTGCTGCCGCACCTTTTGGAATTTCATGCAGATTAAATATTGTGAAAGCGGCAAAAGCAAAGCTTGCAGCGTTTACATACAGAGCAACATCTACTGCAGTTGCACTAAAACCTGGAATAACGGCAACGAAGGCGCTTGTGAAAAGCGAGAGGAAAGTAAAGAGCAACGCAGCTATTGGCGCAGTGCCATAGGCGGCAAGTAATGACACCTGATTGGCTGACTCGAGTTTTTCGCGTGGAACTAAATTAGGTACTGATGCTTCTTTGGCCGGTGACCAAAACAAAGTTACGCACTCAACTAAAATTGTTGCGGTGTATAACCAGAAATAATTATGTGCGATGGGAATCGAGATGTATAAACCCGTTCGTAAAATATCGCAGACAACCATTAACTTACGTCGATCAAAACGATCCGCGATTACTCCAGCGATTGGGCCTAAGAAAACCGCTGGTAATAAGCGCGCAATGAAAACACCTGCGATTGCATAGTTAGCTGTTGCGTAGTTTCCGCCAGAAAGCTGTTGAGCCAGGGCGGTCGTTGCCAATAAACCTAGCCAGTCACCCAACGATGAGAAGACCATGGAGTTCCACAGTTTTCTAAAGGGGCGAATCGCTAGAACTCCACGAGTCTCGTCCTGTGCCGGAGCAGCAGGGGTTGGCAACGTTCTAGACATGGCGTGAGTCTATCGGGGCGCCCTTCGCCACCCAAGAGAGGCAATTGAGCGCTGTTTTAAAGGAAATATTAGGTGTAGCACATTTTACTCATTGTGCTACTATAACCACATGGCAACTGCAACGAAAAGAGCAAAGTCTGCTCCCGCTAAAAAAGAAGTTGAAGCAACTATTCATACCCAGAGTGTTGGAGTCCGCGAACTACGACAATCAGCTTCAAAGATTCTCGATCAAGTGAAAGATGGAGCAGTGATTGAAATTACCGAACACGGGGTACCTGTTGCTCGATTGGTGCCAATTACTAAATCACTATATGAAGAATATATTGCCGCTGGATTAATCATACCGGCAGAGAATCCTGACTGGCGTTTCACTGCTCCTACTTATAGATTGAAAGGCAAGAAGACTTCGACTGAACTTTTAATGGAGATCCGCGCAGAGGCACGATATTGAGTTGGTACATTGATAGTTCGGCAATTCTTAAACTGCTGATCTCTGAAAACGAGTCGATTGCTTTAGCACAATTCCTAGATGCACCAACAAAGACTTCTGCAATTTCTAGAGTTGAAGTTATTCGCTCATTGAATCGTATAGCCCCCGAAAAGATTATTGAAGGTCAAGCGTTACTATCTAAATTTGAAATGACACCGGCTAGTGCCCCCATACTCATTCTTGCTGAGAACTTTCCCACAGCAATAACTCTTAAATCTCTTGATGCAATTCATGTTGCAACTGTAGTTTTCTTAAATAAGACTGTTGAAGGTCTGGTCACTTATGACAAGCAGATGATTGAAAACGCCAAGAAACTAGGGCTTACAGTTGTTTCTCCAGGAATGAAGTAATTTAACTACTTGTCTTTTCTAACTTTACAGTGTCGAAATCACCCGATTTAACTAGTGAAATCTTTACGCCATTAACAACAATGTTTTCACCTTCATACATGACATATTTCCATTGTCCTACACGGTCAAAGTCGCTTGTATGGCTATCCGAAATCTTCTGGAAGTAAGCAAACTTCGGATACTTAGGGTCGTTCCCGCTATCCCCGCCGCTTTCTTGGCTTCGATCATTTTGAACGTCAGCATCAACGGTATAAACCATGACTCCATAGAATCCATCAATAAACTCTCTCGTTGACAATGTAGAGGTAGCCGAGCTCCAAAAGTCTTTCCTTCTGGACTCTATAACAATCATTTGGTGGCTAGATGTTTTGATCATGATGCTCTTGACGCCATCTAAATTACTATCAACTGAGCGCAATGTGACTTCTGATTCTTTAAGGGTAGCCACATCGTCGCAATACACTTGACGTGCATCCAACCAATTCAACAACAACTGATCCCACGTTGTTATGTTTAACGCTGCACCACTTTGTGTGCTCATGATGCTAAATGGCCACCCATTTCCTGGAGCATGCCCTTGTAATCCAAGTGGATGGAGTAACTCATGAATCCAATATGCCCAGGTAGGACCACCCTGCTTCTCGACCATGTAGCCCTGTGAAACCGCAAAGGGGTGTAAAACACCTTGCGATGTATTTACTGTAACAGTTGTCATAATTCCAGACTCAATGGTTGTTACATTTTTTGGATATTTAAAGAAAACTACATTCAGATTCGAGAAGTCAAAGTAAGGATTCGCGGCTGTCATTTGATCTTGGACAAGTTGATCATTGGTTAATGTTGTTGCATTAGAAACACCTGAATGACCCCAGTTGTAGTTCTGCGAAGTTTTTGGCGCACGAATCCAAGAGTTATAAGTAATTATCTCTAATTGCAGTTTCCCATTGGAGAATTGGTTAAACCAATCTTTTATAACCTTGATCTCGGCAAGATTTTCAGCATGCGGGCTAACGCCTGCCGGATAATCAGAAAAATCAATCGGGACAAGTGCAACTTTTAATTTTCCAGCAGTCGGGAGTGGTCTTGAATTTGATGCAACTAGATTCGAATAATCTCTTATGCGACAGGTTTCAAAGCTCCTTGGGCTCGTATTAACGTATGAATATTCTGGCTGTGACGAAACCTGGAAGAACTTAAGCGCATTCCCTGCTACATAACGGCATTCAAGGAAACCGGTTGAGTTATTTACTCGTGCCCCCATATTTTGGCATGGTGCACCGCTTATAGGAGTTGTCGGTGATCCGCCAACCGCTCCAATTGGCTCACTAATTGCGACCGGTGGAGTTGGCGTTGGTGTTGGTGTTGGCTTGGCTACTACAACTTTGATGCGCTTGCCCCATACAAGTCTTTTTCCGCTCTTAATACACGTGTATATATAGCCGCTAGCTATTTCAGTTGCATTCAGAGTTGTACATGCGGCACCAGTTTTCACGGCAGCCGATGCAATTGAGGAGAAGGACGCTAAAAGAAGAATTGCAGATGCAAGATAGACAATCCAACGTTTCTGCATGTAGTAATTGTAAGTGGGGTCTAACGCAAAGATAAGAGGTTATTCGGCTTTCTTTTTAGCTTTGCCCGTTGCAGTTTTCTTGGCGCTCTTTTTAGCAGTTCCTTTTTTCACAACATTCTTAGTCAACGTTGGCGCTGTGTCACTCTTCCTTGGCTTAGCTGCCGCCTTCTTGCGCGCCTTCTTTGGTGATGGACCGTTCTCGGCCTCCCATGCACGGCGGCCTGCAAGTAGCTCTAATCCGCGCTCTAACGTCATTCCCTCTGCAGTATCGCCACGGCGAAGCGTTGCATTTGTTTCGCCATCAGTGACATACATACCAAAGCGACCATCTTTAATAATCAATGGTTTTTCAGTTGTTGGATCAACGCCAAGCTCTTTAATCGGAGGCTTAGCAACACCACGACGGCGCTCTTTTGGCTTTGAATAAATCTCTAACGCTTCATCTAATGTCAACGTAAATAACTGATCTTCAGATGTCAGTGTGCGACTATCAAGACCGGCTTTTAGATAAGGCCCGTAGCGACCGTTTTGAATCGTTATGTCATCGCCAGACGAGTTAGTACCTAGCGTGCGCGGCAATGATAAAAGTCGCAGTGCATCTTCATACGTAACGGTATCTAAAGTCATAGTAGAAAGAAGCGAGGCAGTTTTTGCTTTAGGTGCATCGGCTTTCTTACGCTTCTTTTTCCCAGATGCAGTTAATTCGGGTTCGACAACTGGAAGTACCTCAGTGATGTAAGGACCAAAGCGTCCGCTCTTAGCAATAATCGGCAAGTTAGTTGCAGGATCAATTCCAAGTTCGCGCTCACCTGATGGTGCTTCAAGTAATTCAATAGCTTTTGCTAGAGTTAATTCATCTGGTGCTAAAGACTCTGGAATGTTTGCAAGTTTGCGTTCTTCATCGGGCAGGTTTTGTTGTAAGTAAGCGCCATAGCGACCAACGCGAATTTCAATTGTCTCCGATAAGTTCATTGTGTTAGTTGCGCGAGCATCGATAACACCAAGATCTGCTGATAATTCATTCAACCCAGGTTGTCCATCGACGCCATAGAAGAAATCGCGCAGCCAATCAACGCGGCCAGCTTCACCGGATGCGATCTTGTCCAGGTCTTCTTCCATGCTGGCGGTGAATTCGTAATCAACCAGCTTTGTAAAGTGGGTTTCAAGCAGGCCAGTCACTGAAAAAGCAAGGAAAGTAGGCACTAGAGCACGGCCGCGCTTGTATACATAGCCACGGTCTTGAATCGTTTGAATGATCGATGCAAAAGTTGAAGGTCTGCCTATGCCTAACTCTTCTAGCTTCTTAACCAATGTTGGCTCGGTGTATCGGGCTGGTGGCTTAGTTTCGTGCCCTTCACAAGTGTATTCATTGACCTTAACCGATTGACCCAGTGTCATTGCCGGTAAGCGCTTATCTTCGGTCTCTTCATCTTTGCTGTCTTCAGTGACAATGTCATCGTAGGCAGCAAGGAAGCCTGGGAAAGTAATAACTGATCCATTGGCACGGAAAATAGTTGCCTTGCCATCATTTGTTTGTGCATCAAAATCAACACGCATCTGCATCTTTTTAGCATCGGCCATCTGTGATGCAACCGTGCGCTTCCAGATTAAGTCATACAAAGCAAACTCGTCGCGTGAAAGCTCTGGTGCAAGTTCGCCAGGAGTTTTAAAAGTTTCACCAGCTGGGCGAATTGCTTCATGAGCCTCTTGTGCATTTTTAGTTTTACCAAGATATGTACGTGGTGCATCGGCAACGTGGTCGGCTCCGTATAAAGACTTCGCAGCTTTGCGCGCAGCATCGATTGCTTGTGCCGATAAATTCACGCTGTCGGTACGCATATACGTGATGTAACCATTTTCGTAAAGTCGCTGAGCAATACGCATTGTGATTTGTGCGCCCCAACCAAGTCGGCTACCTGCATCTTGTTGCATCGTTGATGTTGTAAACGGTGGCTTTGGACGCTCGGTACGTGGACTTTCTTCCATCGACTTAACAGTTAATGCTGAAGATTTAAGTGACTCGACTAAACCACGTGCGCCGGCTTCATCAAGAAGAAGAATGTTAGCTAGCGACTTTTCTTTTACTGCGCCATCGGCACCAAAGTCTGACGTTGCTGCTACGCGCTTGCCTTCAACCTCAAGCAGGCGTGCATTAAAGCCCAGTGCGGTAACTGCTGCAAGATCCCACCACGCTGATGAAATAAAGGCCATGCGTTCGCGCTCTTTTTCAACGATTAAACGTGTCGCAACTGATTGCACACGTCCAGCAGAGATGCGTGGCATAACTTTTCTCCACAGCACAGGGGACAAGCGATAGCCAAATAAGCGATCTAGGACGCGACGCGTCTCTTGTGCATCGATTAAGTGGTAATCCAAGTCGCGCGTATTTTCTACAGCTTCTTGAATCGCCTCTTTTGTAATCTCGTTAAA